>JAZTXU010000059.1:0-7164 GCA_045636565.1 Acutalibacteraceae bacterium | reverse complement strand
TTCAGGTATGTTCACCCGTGGTCAAACTCAGGTTCTTTCAATCGCTACATTGGCTCCTGTTAGCGAAGCTCAGAAGCTTGACGGTCTTGACGAAGAAGTTTCAAAGAGATATATCCACCACTATAACTTCCCCTCATATTCAGTAGGTGAGACAAAGCCGTCCAGAGGCCCCGGCAGACGTGAAATCGGTCACGGCGCATTGGCTGAAAAGGCTTTGGTTCCTGTTATTCCTTCTGTTGAAGAATTCCCTTATGCTATCCGTGTTGTATCAGAAGTTCTTTCTTCAAACGGTTCTACCTCACAGGGTTCTATCTGTGGTTCAACCTTGGCTCTTATGGCTGCAGGTGTTCCGATTAAAGCTCCCGTTGCAGGTATTTCCTGCGGTCTTATCACAGGTGATGAAGGCGTTTACGGCGACTTTATGACTATGGTTGACATTCAGGGTCTTGAAGACTTCTACGGCGATATGGACTTTAAGGTAGCAGGTACTCATAAGGGTATCACCGCTATTCAGATGGACCTTAAGGTACACGGATTAACTCCCGCTATCATTAAGGAAGCATTTGCTAAAACTCATAAGGCTAGACTTCACATTCTTGACGAAGTAATGCTCAAGTGTATCCCAGAATACAGAGCAGAGCTTTCAGAATATGCTCCCAAAATGCTTACAACCGTTATTTCACCTGACAAGATTGGTGATGTTATCGGTAAGCAGGGTAAGGTTATTCAGTCAATTCAAGAGCAGTGTGAATGTACAATTAACATCGAAGAAGACGGTCACGTATTTGTTGCAGGTCTTGATATTGAAAAGGCTAAGCAGGCAATCTCAATCGTTGAGCTTATCGCTAATGACCCCGAAATCGGCGCTATTTACAGCGGTAAGGTAACAAGACTTATGACCTTCGGCGCATTTGTTGAAATCGCTCCCGGTAAGGAAGGTCTTGTTCACATTTCAAAGCTTGATGTTAAGCGCGTTGAAAAGGTTGAGGATGTTGTAAATGTTGGCGATCAGGTGCTTGTAAAGGTAACCGAAATCGACGATCAGGGCAGAATTAATCTGTCAAGAAGAGATGCATTGGTTGAAATCAACGGAGCAGTTGTTGAAGACGATGCCGATGATGATAACAACCGTAAAGGCGGCAAAGAACGCAGAGGCTTCAAAAAGCGCGGTTAATATTTAAAAAAATCAAGCCATTCCCAATTTCGGGAATGGCTTTTTGTTATGGTTATTAAACTTTTTATATGGCGCTATGCTTATGATTGTGTCATCTTATAACGATAGAACTCGCCTTTCTTTTCCATAAGCTCATCATAGGTGCCGTATTCAACACAGTGACCGTTACTTACAACCGCGATTTTATCAGCGGTTCTGATTGTTGAAAGTCTGTGTGCCACAATGAATGTGGTGCGGTCTTTAGTGAGGTTGTTGATAGCTGCTTGAATTTCGGCTTCGGAAACAGTATCAAGTGCGCTTGTTGCCTCGTCAAAGATAATAACATCGGGGTTACGGATAATCGCACGGGCGATGGAAATTCTCTGTCTCTGTCCGCCGGAAAGCTTGCCACCGTGCTCGCCAATGTCGGTATTAATACCATCAGGTAGCTTAGCTATAACATGCTTTAAGTTGGCGGATTCAATAGCTTTGTCAAGTTCGGCCTTGGTAACACCGGGTTTGCCGTATGTGATATTATCCTTAATTGTTCCATTAAACAAAATTGTATTCTGCGGAACAACCGCAATGCGTTTTCTGACTGAATGCATATCAAGGTCTTTAATATCCTTACCATCAATCATAATACTGCCACCTGTTGCATTAAACAGGCCGATAGCCATATTAACAACGGTGGATTTGCCCGAGCCTGATTCACCAACTAAGGCAATAGTTTCACCCTGCTTTACGGTAAGATTAAAATCATTAAGTACTAAACGGTCATCATCACTATAATGGAAGAATACATTTTTAAATTCAAATTCGCCCTTAAGGGTTGAAATTTTCTTTTTATTTTTATATTCCTCAATATCATATGATTTAAGGATTTCTCCAACAGATTCAATACTCTGAAGACCTTTGGAGAATATGGGAATCAAGGTAATAATGGCGGAGACCTTACTTAAAAGTTGAGCAAAATATGTTGTGTAAATGGTTATGTCACCAATTGAAATTTTATCTTTCATAGCAAAATAAACACAGACAACAAGGCATAAAATATTAAAAAGTGAAATAACTACCCATGTAAGAGCAGAGAAAAGCCCATTGGTTACATCAAGCTCATAACCGCGGTTTGCAACATTTTGGAGTTGCTTATTCATTTTATTAATTTCTTTGTTTTCAAGTGCGTGGGAACGGGTAACGGGGATAAGCTCAACCATATCCATAACATTGGATGAGGTCTTTTCAATTTCCTTGTGGAAGCTTTTGTTCTGTCTTCTCAAAACTTTTCTGAAGGGAAGAACCGAAAATGCTGCCACGGGAACGGCAACGAGGAAAATTAAGAAAATAAAAGGATTTTTAAATACAATAACCGAGCAGGTAACGATAATGGAAACAACTATATCGAGTAAAGTGATAAGTATCTGCGAAGATAGTACCTCTATATTTTCAACATCTCGCATAACCTTTGACTGTATTCTACCGGTTTCCATTTCCTTATGGAAGGATATGGAAAGGTGTTGAAGTTTTCGTACCATGGCGCCGCGAAGACCTGCTTCTACGCTTCGTTTTGCTTTACTGAAATATTTGGAGTGAAGAGTTGTGGTTGGAATATTTTGAATATGTGTTACAAGTGCTATAACTATGTTCAGAATAAAAAGTGGCATAACATCGACGCCTGCTTGACTATCGGTTACAAGGTCAATAAGATTTGCGGTTATAACCGGCAAAATCCAAACAGGTGATGTTTTAAGAAACCAGAAAAATGTGGATAGCGCCAACTCACCGTAATGACCTCTATAAAGTTTGAAAAATGTTTTAAGATTGCTACCGTCACTTTTGAGATAGGTTTCTATAAAATCTGTTTGGTCAGATTTAATTTTAGCACTGTCAATATGATTTACGGATTTATTCTTTTTGAGTTTCTTTTTGGAAATTTTAGAATTGTTATCTTTTGTTTTTGAACTATCAGTCTTCATAAAAGACCACCTCAAACCATAGCGCATAGCGGCTGTTCTTTTGAAAGTTAAATATCTTTCGCGGTCATTATAACACATTAAAAAATAAATGCAACACTTATTTTCGAAAAATCAAAATATTTTTTGAAATACTTGAGTTTACAATATTAACCAACTGTAAATTTTAAATAAAATATATATTTTTGAATCTGTAAACTTGAAAAAAGTTTATCACTGTGATAAAATTGTTTTGAAAACAGAGGTGCTTAAAATGGCAAAAAAGAAGAAGAACGAAATATTAGAAGAACAAAAGCGAGCTCGTGCGGAGTTCCTCAAATTAAAAAAGATGCAAAAGGGCGAAATGGATGCAGGCCCTAAGCCCAGCGAAGTGGCTATTGTGCCCAAAACCTTTAAAGAAAAGGTTTTGAATTTTTGGTTTCAATATAAATGGCATACACTCGGAATAGTGGCTTCGGTTACGCTTGCAATTTATCTTGTTATAACAATACTTAACTCTCCTAACTATGATATTAATGTGGTTTATTTTTCATATTCGCCTATTGTTGAAACTCATACCGATGCAATGAAAGAGTTTTTTGAAGGCTATGTTGAGGATATAAACGGGGACGGTGAAGTTCAGGTTAATATTGTGAATTGCAGTTTTAATAAAAACTCTTCCGATGTTCAATTCCGTAACACTCAAATTCAAAAACTTCAGGCAATGCTTTCGGGTGAGGAAAGCGCTATGCTTTTTATAACAGATGAGGATTCTGTTAAATATTTTGACAGCATTGATTTTGAAGGCGGTCTTTTTGAAAAAGAACCGATACCTGTTCCTGCAGAAATGCAAAGAATGTTTGCTAAAAAGGATATAAATTTGTCCCGTGGATTGAATATTTCTTGCAGAAGAATTGATAAAACCAAGTTTGAAAATTCTGAAATTGCTAAGGTTGCCCACAAGGAAGCTTTAAGGGTTTTAGAAGTTTTTGAAAAATCAAATACGGATCTTGAAAATAAAAATGCTAAATAATATAATGTGAATATTGCGGCAGAGGTGAAATATTTATCTCTGCCGTTTTGTATATATATATATTTAAATTGATGTTATAAAAAACGGAAGACACCTAAGAAAACTAAAACGGTTGTATCGAGTGATACAACCGTTTTTAAGTTTAAAGTAAGATTAATAATTTTCTTTTCTAACCTCAAAGTAGCTCTGGGGATGATTGCAAACGGGGCAAACCTGAGGAGCTTTCTTGCCTACTACAAGATGTCCGCAGTTGCGGCATTCCCACATGGTTTCCTCAGCCTTTTCGAAAACTTTATTCATTTCAACATTGTTGAGAAGCTTGAGGTATCTTTCCTCGTGGGTCTTTTCAATAGCAGCTACCAAACGGAATTTTGCGGCGATTTCTGTAAAGCCTTCTTCTTCAGCCTCTTTAGCAAAAGTAGCGTACATATCGGTCCACTCATAGTTTTCACCGTCTGCAGCGGCTTTAAGATTGGTTTCGGTGTTGCCGATACCGTTCAAATACTTAAACCACATTTTAGCATGCTCTTTCTCGTTATTTGCAGTATCCTGGAAAATTGCAGAAATCTGCTCAAACCCCTCTTTTTTAGCTACACTTGCAAAGTAAGTGTACTTATTGCGAGCTTCACTTTCACCTGAAAAAGCTGCCATCAAATTTTTTTCTGTTTTGCTTCCTTTTAATTCCATTTTTAACACCTCTTAATTATATTTTGTCGCAAAAATGTGCGATTATTAATTATTTCAAGAAACCGTTTACAATTTGTTCTTCGGCTTCCTGCTCTGAAAGACCTAAGGTCATAAGCTTTATGAGCTGTTCACCCGCAATTTTACCGATTGCCGCCTCGTGAATGAGGGATGCGTCAATATGGTTAGCGGTGATTTCGGGTACTGCCGAAACGTGAGCGTTATCCATAATAATAGCATCACATTCGGTATGACCGTTACATACATTATTACCATTTATTTTTGAAAGGAAAATCTGATAAGATTCATCCTTGGCAACCGAGCGGGAAATAACATTTGCGCTTGAATTTTCACCGTCAAGGTCAACTGTGAAATCAGTTTCTGCTCTTTGCTTTCCGTGGGTCATAAGTTTTTCTTTAATAACCAAGGTGGCATCCTTTTGGAGCTTTGCCTTTGTGGTTCTGCTTGTGGAATCAATACCCTTAATCTGTGTGGTTTCCATTTCCATATAACCACCTTCGGCTATGTTTATAACGGTTGTGGGATTCATATTTTTTTCACCGTTACCGTCACCCGAGCCGAAATGCTTTTCAACATATTTTATCTTTGCATTTTTACCAACAAAAAAGCTGTGTATACCATCGTGGCGTGATTCTTCGCCGCCGCAGTTATGAATACCGCAACCCGCAACGATTTCAACCTCGGCACCATCGCCAATAATAAAATCGTTATAAACCATTTCCGAAAGACCGCTTTCACTAATGATTACGGGAATATGCACCTTTTCGTTTTTGGTGTTTGGCTTAATTATAATATCAATACCGGGTTTATCGGTTTTAGTTACTATGTTAATATTTTCTGTTACTTGTCTTTCAGCGAGACCGCCGTTAGAACGAATATTGTAAGCGCCGTTTGGAGTACCGTCCATATCGGCAATGATTTTTAAAAGTTCAAGTTCTGTGTTGTTCATCAGTTACCCTTTGGACCTCCTACCAATTTTTTGCAAGCCATATCCGCTTTGCCTAAAAGTGCGGGCAAAATATCTTCCTTTTTGCCAATGTTTTCAATATTACCCTGCGATACCACAATTATCCTGTCGGCTATATTGAGTATTCTCTCCTGATGGGATATAATAATGATAGAACCACCAAGAGTATCGTGCATTTTTTCGAAAACTTCAATCAGGTTATTAAAACTCCAAAGGTCAATACCAGCTTCGGGCTCGTCGAAAAGTGATATCTTGGTTGAACGGGCAAGAACGGTTGCAATTTCGATTCTTTTGAGTTCACCGCCCGAAAGGGATGCGTTTACCTCGCGGTTGATGTAATCTCTGGCGCACAGACCCACTTGAGATAAATAATCACAAGCTTCGGTAATACCGATTTCCTTGCCTGCAGCAAGACTTATAAGGTCATGCACGGTGATTCCCTTAAAACGAACAGGCTGTTGGAAAGCAAAACTTATACCTTTTTTTGCACGCTCTGTAATCGAAAGGTTGGTTATATCCTCACCGTCTAGCAAAATCTCACCTTTGGTTGGTTTTATAATTCCCGCAATTACCTTTGCAAGTGTGGATTTTCCGCCGCCGTTAGGGCCGGTGATAACCGAAAAACCGTCCTCAATTTTTAAATTTATGTTTTTAAGTATTTCTTTTTCACCGTTTTCACTTTCGGCTATAAAAGAAATGTTTTTTAATTCCAGCACCTTTTTAATCCGCCTTTACAATAATTATTAAAAGTACATTATATATAATAACCTTTTTGACTGAAAAAATCAACAATTTATTAATTATTTAAATAATACTGGAAATTTATCGAGAAATGTAGTACAATGTAAGAAATTTGAAAGGAGTTTTTAATTATGAAGAAAAAGACAATAATAATTATAGTTTCAATAGTTGCCGCAGTGGCATTGATTGCAGGATTGTTTATAGGCTCGTACAACGGCTTGGTTGAAGAAAGAGAAAATGTTGAATCCTCTTTCTCAAATGTGTCGGTTTATTTGCAGAGAAGAGCGGATTTGATTCCGAACCTTGTAAATGCAGTTGAAGGATACACTGATTACGAACAGGAAACCTTAACCGCAGTTACCGAAGCCAGAAATGCATTTAAGAGTGCAAACTCGGTTAATGAACAAGTTGAGGCGTCTAATCGTTTGGAAAGTGCGCTTGATATCTGGGTTAATGCCGTAACAGAAGCATATCCGGAACTTAAAGCAGATAAACAGTTCACCGCTTTAACAGATGAACTTTCGGGTACAGAAAACAGAATTGCTACCGCTCGCAAAGATTTTAACGATGCTGCGCGCGAATACAATTCTAATATAAAAAAATTCCCCAAGAG
>JAZTXU010000058.1:0-6381 GCA_045636565.1 Acutalibacteraceae bacterium | reverse complement strand
ATGCAGATAGATACTTGCTTTATATGGTTATATACTCGGCAATTTGTTTGGTATTAACCTTTGTTATAAATTTTGTGAGCAAACGAATGAGGTTAAAAAAATGAAAGAAAATGCAATAATTTTTGGTGACAGTTATTCGACCTTTATAGGTTGCATGCCTGAAGGCTATGCCACATATTATTCAGAGGATGGCAGTTTTGGTTCGGGTGTTACCGATGTTTCTGAAACTTGGTGGCATCAGGTTATGACAGAAGCCAATTTGAACCTTGTTTTAAATAATAGTTGGTCAGGCTCTACCATAGGTCATACAGGTTATAACAATTCAGATTGTTCAAAATCTTCTTCATTTATTTTCAGATTAAGAGAACTTAAAAGCAAAGGCTTTTTCGAGGAAAATAAAATTGATAAGGTTTTTGTTTTCGGCGGAACGAATGACAGTTGGTCGAATGCTCCGCTCGGTGAGGTTAAATATAGTGATTGGCAAAATGATGAGCTTTACTGTGTTTTACCTGCTATCTATTACTTTTTAAAGCTTTTAAAGGAAACCTTGCCTAAGGCAGATATTTATTGCCTTATAAATACTGAAATCAAGCAAGAAATTGCTGATAGTTTAAAAGAGGCTTGTGAAATAAACGGTGTAACAGCGGTCTCTTTTGAGAATATAGATAAAGTAAACGGCCATCCTACCTTACAGGGTATGAAGGATATCAAAAACGCCGTTTTAAAGGCAATGGGAAAATAAATTTTAGCGGAGTTTTTATTACTCCGCTATTTTTTATTAGTGCTATAAATTGAATTTGCATTTAAAGTGTCTTTATGGTATAATATCTGCATAAATTATTATGTTAGATTTAGGGGGAGTATGAATGAAAAAGGCTTTGGCTATAATTCTTTCGCTTATTTTATTGCTCAGCTTAACCGCTTGCGGAGGTAGTGAGCATGATGAAATGATTAAAGAAGCTATTGAAGAATTAGAGGAAGAATGGGAAGATATTTATGAAGAAACCAAAGAAAGTTCAAACCATAAAACAGACGGTCATTTTGAAATAAAAAATACCCGTGTTATAACGATTAAGGAAAATGACATCGAAGAATTTAAAGATGTGGATTATGTAATTGAGTTTGTATTATTTACCGATTATTTTGGTTCTGCACCGTATTATTCATCGGTAGGTTTATCGGATAATGTGATCGTTTATAAAGACGGAGACATGAAGGTTGGCAAAAACGCATTTGATAACTACAGGGTGAATAATTTTATCACGGATTATTCGAATATTATAGAATCGATAGATGATTGCGGCGATGAGTATAATTGTGTTAAAAAATTGAAGTAAGAAATTAAAAAGTTTAAGGTGCTAATTTTTATGAAAAAGCAAAGGCTTGTTTTATCGACAACACACATTATATTGTTAAGCTTTTTGATAGCAATATTTATAGGTGCGGTATTACTTTCTCTGCCGATAAGCTCGGCTGACGGAAAAGCAACTCCGTTTTTAGATTCGCTTTTCACGGCAACAACCTCCACCTGCGTTACGGGGTTGGTAGTGGTACCCACAGTTTCCGCTTGGAGTGTTTTTGGGCAGATTGTAATTCTTATATTAATTCAAATTGGCGGACTCGGCGTTATAACAATTATGTCGGGTCTTATGATACTGCTCCACAAAAAAATGGGCATTGGTGACAGATTATTATTGCAGGATGCCTTTAATCTCAACTCGCTTTCAGGACTTATTCGTTTTGTTAAAAGGGTTGTTGCAGGAACATTTTTAATAGAAGGTATAGGCGCTTTGCTATATATGACGGTATTCGTTCCCGATTTCGGCGCCAAAGGAATATGGATTTCGGTATTCACTTCGGTTTCGGCTTTTTGCAATGCGGGAATCGATATAATTGCAGAAAACAGCCTTTGCAACTATGCATTAAATCCAATAATTAATATTGTCACTTGTGGTCTTATTATATTAGGCGGTATTGGATTTATTGTCTGGTGGGATGTTTTACGGTTGATAAAACTCAGAACGAAGAAAAAAGTGAGATTCATCAGAGACCTTACTTTGCATAGTAAAATTGCCATCACTGCAACATTGGTTTTAATTTTTGCGGGTGCAGTTTTGATTTTTGCTTTTGAATATAACAATCCGCAAACGATGAAGGATTATACATTACCCCAAAAAATACAGGGTTCTTTGTTTCAATCTGTAACCACCAGAACGGCAGGCTTCGCAATGATTCCGCAGGAAAATCTTACAAATGCATCTTCGGTTGTCTGCCTGTTGCTTATGTTTATAGGCGGTTCTCCTGTGGGAACAGCGGGCGGAATCAAAACAGTCACCTTTGTTATAATTTTGATTTCTGCATTTTCTTCAATTAGCAATAAAGATGATACTGAAATTTTTGGCAGAAGACTTACGAAACAAGCCGTGAGCAAAGCGGTTGCGGTTACTGTAATGTCATTCATTATTATGTTTATTTCAACGGTATTGCTTTCTGCCGTTACAAATGCGAGTATGTTGGATATAACTTTCGAAACCGTTAGTGCAACGGCAACGGTGGGACTTACCAGAAATCTCACGGCATCTCTGGACAACATCGGTAAGATTATAATAATTATAACCATGTATCTCGGTAGAGTAGGTCCGATATCACTTGCGGTTGCCTTTAACAAAAAAAGTAAAAATCAAAATATAATCAGAAATCCAATTGAAGAAATCATTGTGGGATAAGAGGGGAAAGATAGTATGAGTTTTAATAAAACATATGCTGTGTTAGGACTTGGAAGATATGGCAGGTCAGTGGCAGAAGAACTTGTAAATAACGGAGCAGAGGTTTTGGCTGTTGATATTGATCAAAATGCGGTTAACAACGCCGGCGAAACTATTCCGGTATGCAAATGTGCAGACATCACTGAACCCGAAGTAATCAAAAGGCTTGGCATATCAAATATAGATGTTGTAATTGTTGCTATGGCAAGCAATTTGGAATCAAGTGTTATGGCGGTTACGTTATGTAAAGAGGCAGGAGTTAAAACCGTTATAGTTAAATGCGGAAATGAGATGCATCAAAAGATTTTTAAACGTGTTGGTGCAGATAAGGTTATATTCCCAGAAAAAGAATCGGGAATAAGACTTGCAAAAAATCTACTCACATCCGGTTTTTCCGAAATGATTGAGTTGTCCGGCGATGTTTCCATGGTGGAACTGAGTGTAAGGGATGAATGGGTAGGCAAGAGCTTGATAGAACTTAGCCTTCGAAAAAAATATGATATAAATGTGGTTGCAATACGTGATGGTGAGGAAATCAGCGTTACCATAGATCCTGCTTCGCCACTTAAAAAAGGTATGGAACTAATTGTTATTGCAAACACCTTTAAATTGCAAAAATTGAAATAATATAATACAGTATTGAAATAACGCCTATGAGCGACAATGAGCCAAAAGTTGCCTGAAAACAGCCCTTTAAGGCTGGTTCAAGTATAAATGCTTTGGCTTAGGCAAAAAAACAGCGGAGTGATTTTTTCACTCCGCTTTAAGTTTATTTATTTAGATTTTTTTGGTTTTCATATTTTTTGCAATAAATGTTAAAATAAGCAAAATTACATATAAAACGCCGATTATTATGAAAATAGCGGGCCAACCGAATTTGTCCTTAACAAAGCCGAATATAACAGCCTGAACTGCGGCGCCCATATAAACCGCCCAGTCAAAAACGCCGATAACGGTTGAGGACAAGGACTTACCGCCAATATCACCTGCAATAGTCCAGATAACGCCCGTAACCATAGCAAATACACCAAGCACAAATAACATAATTGAAGCAGCAAGTTGATGTTTAATAAAGGGGAATACCATCATTCCACAGAAGGTTACAATAGCTGCAATGATAATCATTGGCTCGCGCTTGCCTTTTAGGAACCTATCTGTAATAATCGGGAAAATAAACATAGCACAGGCCTGACCAAAGGGGAGAAGTATTGAACTGAAAATACCGTCCTTTATAGTGAGACCAAGTTCTTCGGTGAAATATGTAGGAATCCATGTGAGAAGACCGTATCTGCCAATACCCGCAATGGCAGAAATAATGCAGAAAATAATTACCTTAGGCTCTGAAAATAACAATTTATACGGATAAAGATAACCTTTTTCCTTAATTGTTTTTTCAAGCTCTGAATCCGCTTTATTGTCTTCCTTGTCTTCATCCACTTCAGGAAGTCCGGCATTTTTAGGTGAATTTTTAAAGAAAAGAATGAATGCTATGAGTGAAATTAAAAGCGGTATCATAGGAAAACGAAAAGCCGCGCGCCAACCCCAACCCGGATTTAATTGCATACAAAGCAATACCGAAAGATAGGTGGTAACCTGTGCCATTCCCGAAAAAAAGGTGGTAAGACCGGTGGAAAATCCTCGCTTTTTCTTTGGCCACCATTTATTTATAACGCCAAGACCGTTAGACCACACCATTGATTGGAAGTAACCGTTTAAACCCCAAAGCACCGCAATAACGGGGATACTGTGTTGAAAAGAAATCACAACATTGATAATCGCACTTGCAACAACGCCGATCACCATAAACCACTTGTAGCCGAAAAATGCACCGAGTCTGCCATTTATAAGCTGACCAAAGGCATAACACCAAAACAAAGAGGAAGAAACAACTCCGAGAGCGGCGGTGCTTGAGCCTAATTCCTTTGCCATTTCGGTCATAACAAGGTTAATATTCTGCCTTCCGTTATAGAAGAATAAATACATAAATCCAAAACTTAAAAGCACTAACCAAGCATAACTTTTGAATTTTTTTGATTTGGCACTATTTGTATCAGATGATGCATTTTTGAAATTTACTTCTTTCTTTAACATCCTTAATACTCCTCCCGTTTTTTATTCAGACATCATATGGACATTCATATGAGGATAACTGATGGTGATTCCGTTTTTATCAAAAGTTGGTTTAATGGCATCCATAATATCGAAATAAACATTCCAATAATCGGAGCCTGCACACCAAGCGCGTGCAATATAAGAAATCGAACTATCATTATAAGTATTAACATGAACGATCGGTTCAAGTGATTCTTCGGTAATAACTGACGGATGTGCCAGCAAAAGTTCCATTATAACGGATTTTACCTTTTCAACATCATCGTCGTATGATGCGCTGACAGTGATATCAACTCTGCGATTGGTTGCGCTTGTATAGTTTATAATATAATCATTTACAATAAGGCTGTTGGGGATTTGAATTAGTTTTTTGTCGGGTGTGTCAAGTTTGGTGTAAAACAGACCAACTTCGCGTACAGTACCCGATTGACCGCCTGCCTCGACATAGTCTCCAATATGGAAAGGCTTATTGGAAATTATTTGAATACCGCCGAACACATTGGATAAAAATCCCTGAATCGCAAGTGAAATCGCAACACCGACAACAGAAAGAGCGGCAACCAAAGAGGAAACCGAAACTCCGAGACTTCCGAGCACAATAATAACGGTCATAAACAACAATACTACCTTTAATGTGACACGCAGTATTTTGTGGATAGTGGGGTCGAGTTTTGAACGTTTAACAAATTTATCGAAAAGAATTAAAACCAATTTAACGGCAATAATACAAAAGACAAACAAAATAACGGTCCATATAGCACGGTTTATAGGAAATTTTTTTAAAAGATTCCAAATGGCTGACATATATATCCTCCTGAAATTTTTTGCTATTTTAGAGATGTTTTAAAACAAAAAGCATTATAATGATTATCGGTTATATATTGCAAAAAAACGTCTCAAAACGTTATTTTGCAACTTTGATATTCATTATAGCATAATAAATCGGAAAAGTAAATAATCAGACTAAAAGTATACCATATTAATGTGAAAATGTAAAATATGAATTTCATAATGAAAATTAAGCGAGGTGATTACACCTCGCTTTTGCTGTTTATATTTATTACTTCTTTTTTCAGGCGGCACGATTTAACGATAATAACAACGCAAGCCACAAACAATCCCACAAGAACAAACAAACAAAACAGCATTCCCAAAATTCCGAAAATATTTTCAGATACGGTGGATGATGCAATATCTCCAATTACCTTTACAAATATTACAAAATCAAGCATATTTAAGAGTGAAACAAGGAGCATTAGTAACGCAAATCCCGTAATGTGGTATTCGTTCCATTCATGTTTTAATATAGTTTTGGAAAACCTTATTTCTTCGCTTTTAATTTGTATGCCATCACATTCAATTATTATATCCGACGGTGTGAATTTTTTTGTTATGCCGTTGTAAGAGGCTTTCATAAAAATAAGGTTGACGGTTTTTTCATTTGGATGACTTATCAAAAATGATTTTTTGATTGTATATGGGTTGAAGGTTTTATACCCTCTGT
>JAZTXU010000057.1:0-4709 GCA_045636565.1 Acutalibacteraceae bacterium | reverse complement strand
CGTAAACATAGCCGAGGCCTCTGAAAATAATCTCGGCACGAACGGTGGTGGTTTGTGCAACATTAAATGTAACAGCAAGTCGCTCGTGCTCGGTATCGTTCACGTTTACAACTTCACTTAATGCCAATTCGTTGCCCGAGGCATCCATCACTCTAAGGCAACCCACAGGGCGCTGATTTTCATTTAACGCCACTGTGCGAAGGTAGGCTGAAAATGTATGCTCGCCCGCCTCTAATTCGATTTCCTGATAAATGCCGTTTTCTAAGATTTCGGTATCACTCTTTTTGCCTAGGCGAAGCTCCTTTTTACCGGTTACCGCTTTGTTTGTGCCAAAAGATTCGGTTATGAAGGTATTGTCGGCAGCAATTTTGGTCCAATCGGTCATGCCGTTTTCAAAGCTCGGGTTTGAAAGCAGATTTTTAATAACAACTGTATCGGAATTAACGTCAATAGTGGGCTTGTCAAGAATGTTGCCGTTTGAATCATATTCTAATGTGTGGGTATATTCATTTACAAGCTCGCCCTCTTCATCGAACACATAGTCTGTTTTTGAAGCGGTCTGCTCTTCACCGTAATAAATGGTTGTAACTATTGTGCGGTCATTATTTTGTGAGTATAAATAATCGCTTCTGATTCCTTCTGAAAGAATGCCGTCAACCGCTCCGAATACTCTTACAGATGAAAGCCGTTCGCCGCTGAATGTATATCTGATTTGGTGTGCCGGTGTGCTTGTCGTATCAAGTAGAGTAATGTTTGATGGCTTATTATTGCTGTATGCGAAAAATAATGTTTTTCCGTCCGGAAAGTGCACTCTCTCAAGCTTTTCTTGGTAATAAGCGTAGGTTATAGATGTGTTATCAGGCGCAGTGATTGAGGTTAAATAACCGCCGGCATCATAACTAAAGGTGAAATTTCTGCCTGCACCGTCTGTGATTTTTGAAATGCGGTTATCTGTTCCGTATTCAATGTGAATTGAGTTGGAGTGGCTGTCGTGTATCTCGGTAAGCGCATTTAAATAATTGAAAGTGTAACGGTCTTCGCCAATGGTGAGCATTTTTCTTACAGTTTCAAAGGTGATGCTTTCATCATCTTCGCCCCTGTAAATGGTGGGGTCACTTGTGGGAATAAGCGTTGTTGTGTTACCGTTTTCATCGGTGAAAATATAGTTATCACCGACCTTAACCATACTTTGCATAAGGTTAAGGCGCCAACCGTAGCCTAAATTCATTGCGCTGAAATTTGCAACATTAAGAGGTATGCTCGGGTTTTCCATATAACGCTGACCGGCTAAATTACTGTTGTAAAAATGCTTTAGCGTTACAGGAAGTCTAAGACCACCCCAAGCGAAATCCTCAAAATCGAGTGTGAGGTTACCGTCTAATAAATCAACGTTTCCCTGCACTATGTTGCCTATTTCGTGTGTTTCTGTTTGGTGAGTAGATACTCCGTAATTTTTAATTGTTTCATTTGTACTCATAATAATTTTCTCCTTTAATTTTAGTTTTTTAAGTTTTTAAATTAGTCTTTAATTTCCGGCAGACCTTTTACCGATATAAGTAACGATAAAAGTCCCGAAAGAAGTGAGGCGGAAATTACAATCCGCCAATCAACTGCTGATAGCACCGCTGATGTGCCTATAGTGGCAACTGCAGTTTCCGCAACCGTTTTTACGGCGCGTATTCCTGCGGCTTTGAGCCATTTTTTTAATCCTTGATTTATCATTTATATCCCTCCTTTCTGTAAGAATAAACCGTTTTACCGTTCTGATCGTAGATTACATAACCGTATCTGCGTGCCACATTTCGTGCCTGAGAAATATATGGAGTTTGGCAAATGGTTACGTTTTTCCACGATTTTTTCACAATATAGACGGTGGTCGGTATGTTATCGTAGGTGCCGATTTTGTTGGGAATACCGCTGATTTTTGAAATGTCAATAAGTTTCAATTTTGATGCATCGGTGCGGGCGCAGTAATGGCAATGAGAGCCGGTTGATTTTCCTGTGCTGCCCTCAATTCCCAAAACATCACCTACTTTAACGGCTTGTCCAAGCTTTACCTTTATGCTCGAAAGATGTCCAAAATAGTAGCGGTTAGCAGAGTTTTGCTCTTTGATGCGAACATAAAGACCGAAACCTTGATTTTTGTCTAACGGATTTTCCCACCCTGCGCGCTCAACGGTGCCGGTTACTGTGGAATAAATGTTTTTATCTTCTAAGCCAACAAGGTCGAGCCCATCGTGAGACGCTCCTTTGTAGGTTTGAGTTACCTTGAATTTAGATTTGTAGGGACTGTTCATAATTTTTTCCTCCAATAATTTTTTTCTTAATGCAAAATATTTGTTTTTTCTGTTATGGTTCGATGTAATGTTTTCGTAACACTTCAAGTGCGCGGTTTTTCATCCTGAACACCGATTGCCGACTAATCCCTAAAAGCTCGCCGATTTCCGCATCACTGTAATCGTAAAAATACTTTAAAATGATTATTTTTCGCTGCTTTTCGGATAACAGATTCAGCATTTCTTCAATTTCGAGCCGAGATTGTGTTTCGTTTTCTGTTTCAAAACAGTTTTCGAAAAACGGCATATGCAGTTTTTCGTAGCGGGCAATTCGCTCGGAAATTTCTATGTATTTGTGTTTGATACAAGTCGAAATATAACGCGCCAAACTGGTTGAGTTGTCCGAAACAAATTTTTCTGTGTCAATACTGAATAAAAGTTCAACAAAAAACAAGATAAGCTCCTCGAATCCGTCTTCGTATTTGAGGCGAGCAGCATAATAGCGAATGAGTTGTTTGTAATGGCTTAACAACAACGGGAAAACTTCGGTTTTTTGATTTTTGAAATTTTTAATGTAAAACTTCAGAACACGGTTACTCATTTTTCAACCCTCCTTTTGCCCCTTATTAAGAAAAAAGGTTGAAAATTTGTTACCCTGCTTTTAAAAAAATTTCCATACCATTTTCTTCGGTATGGAAATTGTAATGAATAATGTAATTTATGGTAGAATTTTGGAGTGAAAGGTATGTTTTAGGGAGTAAATAGCAAAAAAATATAAATAAATTGACAAATTTTATCATATATTGTATAATTATGGAATGAGATTCGCGATATACAATAAGAATAAAAATTACCTGCGACAGCTTAAACAAATAATTTACCGTTATGCAGAAAAATATAGGTTGGATGTGTTGATAGAGTGCTTTGAGAACGGAAAAGATTTGTTGGCTTCAAATAACAGGTACCATATTGTTTTTTTGGATTATGATGATAAGTGTGGAGAAGGTCTTAAAATTGCTTATGAGTTAACGGAGGAGGATAGTTATTGCTCAATCATATTTGCAGGTCGTAAGGGGTGCTTTGATAATAATATTTTTACAGTGCCACTCAGCGGGTATCTTATTTATCCGATAGAAGATGACGATGTATTTTTCACTCTTGATAATTATTTTCGCAAAAGAAAAAACGGTTATCCCTTGCTTATAAAAAGCGGAGTGGATACCGTTTGTCTTAATGTTAATGAGATTATTTATCTGGAGGCGGATAACAAACATTGTATGGTGCACTTGTGGGAGGAAATTATAAACTGCAGCCAGACAATGGCCACACTTTATAATACTTTACCCAAAAGACTTTTTTTGAAAATCAATCGTTACACGGTGGTTAATTCTGAATATGTTGATAGGTTTAACTCTATTGAGGTGATACTGAAAACGGGAGAAAGGCTTTACATCAGCAGAACTTACCGCAAGGATTTTAAAGATAATTATTATGATTTTATAGGTGATAAGTGTATATGAAACGGATGTAAATGAAATAAAAATAAAAAATATTTTAAATTGCAAATTTCCTATTGACAAATTTGTAATTTGTGATATAATAATTTGTGCTTGCTTGGGGCGTTAGCTCAGTTGGTTAGAGCAACCGGCTCATAACCGGTTGGTCCGGGGTTCGAGTCCCTGACGCCCCACCAAAGTAGCTTTAGATAATAGCTTTCGAGAAAGCAGGTTTTAAGATTGAATATAGGGGTATGGTGTCAATGGTAGCACACCGGTCTCCAAAACCGTTTGTGAGGGTTCGAGTCCTTCTACCCCTGCCAAAAAAATCCAAGTCGAAAGACTTGGATTTTTTCATTCGTGCCGCAAGGCATAACATCATTTGACCGTTAGGTCAACATCATTGTCGCTTGCAGCACAAATGAACGAGGTTGCGACAAGTCGCAAAAGTTTGACATTTTTGGAGGTGCATATCAACGAAAGTGAACTTTTTTTATTTGTAAATATTTGTGAAATATTAATTTTTAAATTTAAGGGAATACTTGTTTTATCAAAAGAAAGGACTGACTGATTATGATAGAACAAGATACAATAAAACTTTTAAGAGAATGTGATGCGGGCGTTAAAATGGGTGTGGATTCAATAGATGATGTTTTACCGCATGTGCGTTCAAAAGAACTTGAGGAATTACTCACGGTTTGTAAGGATGAACACGATAAACTAAAGAATGAAATTGATTCTGCTCTTGCAAGATTTGGTGATGAGGGCAAAGACCCTAACCCGATTGCCAAGGGAATGAGCTGGATGAAAACAAATGTGAAGTTGGGGCTTGAGGATTCAGATTACACAATTTCCGATTTAATGACCGATGGATGCAATATGGGAGTGAAATCACTTAATAAATATCTTAATCAATATAAGGCGGCGGATGAGGCGT
>JAZTXU010000056.1:0-8435 GCA_045636565.1 Acutalibacteraceae bacterium | reverse complement strand
CCCTGCGGGGCGATGGGGATTTTGTTTGATATATCGTAGGGGACGATGCCTACATCGTCCCGAGGATTTCTATGTGTTTTTACGGGCTTACGCCACCTCGACTGTCCATTAAATTTCATCTTTGCCTGCGGGCAGTCCGGGAGGCCTGCCCCTACAAATATCTTATTGGTTTACTTTCAAATTAATAACTCCCCAACAAACTAAAACTTGTTGGGGAGTTGAAAATCATTTATCTTCCTTTTTCGCCAATGCGGCTGCTCTGGCTGCAGCAGCAGGATCCTTTGGCACATACGCGGATTTTGCCTCATTTTTAGCTAACTCCTCAGCCCTTTCCGCCTCAACAGAAATTTTTGTTCTGCCACAATTTGAGCAAAATCGGTCGTAAGCGCGATATCCGCACACACAAATCCAAGAACTATTTTCCTGTTTGGTCCCACCAACTGTTGTGTCATTATTTTGCACATACGATGCGTGTTCTTTTCTTTTTAACATTTTAATATAATTATTAATTTCAGTCGTATTTTCAGCATTTATCTGAGAATTTTCAACAAGCTCGCCGAAGGCATATAAACTCCATGAAGAAATCCAGGCAGCGACCGGACCGACAATTAATAAAATTATACCATTAATTTCTCCGTTGTTTTCTCTTCCGGAAAGTGCAGCTATACCTGCTATAATAGATATTACCGCTCCAATAATGAAAACCGCTATCGCCGAGCCTTTAATTTTACCACCAATATTTTCATACATAAAAAAACCTCCAAATCACTTAATTCGCTTTAAGCTTTAAATTAAATTTCACTTCAAACCCTATTTTGTCAGGAATTAAAGTTCCTTAATTATACATCTTTACTTCCTATTTGTCAAGTGAAACAGGAAGTATAATTCCTATATAATGTAGAATTGGAGGAAGAATAATGCTCAACTTCGATTTAAAGATTGTGGGAAACAAATTGTATGAAATACGAAACAAAAAATTAATGACTCGCGCAGAGGTTGCTGAAAAAGCAGATATTTCCGACCGCACCTATGCCGATATTGAACGTGGCAGTGTTACAATGCGTGTTGATTCGTTACTTAAAATCTGTAATGCATTGAACATCACCCCAAACGATATATTGGTAGTAGATGACGAACTTGAAATAACAGAACAGTATATTGCAGATAAAATTAAAGACCGTTCTAACAATGAAAAGGAAACAGCATTAAAACTTTTACAGATATATGTTGAGTCTTTAAAATAACTAAATATAAAACTCCTTTATTGATGATACATTTAACTATCGTATCAGATTAATAAAGGAGTTAATTATATTCCGTATTAAATTTTCTAAATTCAAGTTATAAATTAACCTTTTCTTTTTCTGTAAGTCTTTTGGGTGCCACGAAATTTACCGCCGAGGGGACAATTTCCACCGTAAATTCTTTTAAATAAACGAGTTCACCGTCAAGAGATACGGGAATTTCCCTTGGTGCCGAAACTTCAATTTTTTCGGCTTTTGTATAATTCACATATTTTTCAAAGCGCTTATCCCTTAAATGCTCACCGCGTTTATAGGTATTCATAAGGGTTAAAAATCGGATTCGTGAAATGGGATTCACATGGCAAACCTCAATTAGCCCGTCATTATTAAGAGAAAGGGGTGCGCTTTTATATGCACCGCCAACATATTTACCATTTGCAAGGGTGCATAAAAGCATTTTATCTCCGCCGATTTTCTTACCGTCCGCCTTCATACAGCAATAGGTTTTCATTCCGCTTAAAAAGCCTGTCACAACACCCGTTGTGTAGGCTCTTTTTTTGCCTAAAATCGGGTTTCTGCGTACCTTTATCATGGTTTTGAGCACATTACTGTCAAGCCCGAAATGTACCGCGTTTATAGCATATTTATCACCAATTTTAAGCAGGTCAACCTTGTGGGATTCGGCATTTATTAACTCTTTTATATCCGAAAAATCCTCGGCAGTGCCGTAATATTTAATGTAATCATTACCGCTGCCACAAGGAAAAACCGTAACCTCGGCATTAGAAAAACCTGCCACACCGTTTACAACCTCATTGAGAGTACCATCACCTCCGCAAGAGTAAAAACGGCAAACATCATCACTGTCACTTAATGTTTTTCTTATAAACTCGGTGGCTTCTCCTGAATACTCTGTTGTATGAATACTGTAATCAATATTAAGTTCGGCTCCTTGCAACAAATCTTTTATGTGGTTTGTTGAATCCTTAGCGCCTGCCGCAGGATTCACAATAAATATATGTTTCATTTATTTCACCGCCTGTCTTTACCATATTATACTCCCAAAAGTTACTTTTTTCAACAAAAATTGACAATATAATCAGAGATTAAAGAAATAACCATAATAAAATACTTGAAAATTTGCATATCATACAGTATAATATATCAGTTAAATAGGAGGTTCTATTATGGCAGATTATTTTAAAATGGATAAAACGCAACTTGAGGAAGAATTTGCTCTTGTTCGCGCCGAATATGAACGTTTGCGATCGTTGCATCTTTCGCTTGATATGTCAAGAGGTAAGCCCGGGTTTGATAATATGGATTTAAGTGAGAAGATGTTTGACCTTGTGGGGAATGACACAGGCTTTAAAAACATTAGCGGAATTGATTGCCGAAACTATGGCGGACTTGACGGTCTTGCAGAACTTAAAAGCCTTTTTGCAAAACTTTTAGGTTTAGACCCCGACCAGATTATAGTTGGCGGCAACTCATCACTTAATATGATGTTTGATACCATAGCGCAGGCTATGACTCACGGAATGGGTGGCGAGCCTTGGTTTAACTGCAAGGACCGTAAATTCTTATGCCCCGTTCCGGGATATGACCGTCACTTTGCTATTACTGAATATTTCGGATTTAAACTTATCCCTGTTCCCACAACAAGCGAAGGTCCCGATATGGATGTTGTTGAAGAACTGGTAAAAGATGCTTCGGTTAAGGGCATTTGGTGTGTTCCGAAATACTCAAACCCTGAAGGAATCACTTACAGCGATGCGGTGGTTAAAAGAATGGCAGCTTTAAAGCCTGCTGCTCATGATTTCCGTATTTTCTGGGATAATGCTTACTGCGTTCACGATTTATATGATGAGGGTGATACACTCCTCAACATTTATGATGAATGTGTAAAGGCACGAAATCCTGATTTGCCCCTTATTTTCACCTCAACCTCAAAAATCACCTTCCCCGGTGCAGGTGTTGCGGCAGAGGCGGCAAGTCCCAACAATGTAAGCCTTTTAAAGGGCAGAATGAAATTCCAGACTATAGGGCCCGATAAACTTAATCAGTTAAGACACGCTCGTATGTTCCGCACTGCTGAAGATGTTAAAAACCATATGAAAAAGCATGCAGGAATTCTCCGTCCCAAGTTTGAGGCTGTTTTATCAGAACTTGAAAAACAACTTTCAAATACAGGTATTGCCCGTTGGACCAACCCAAAAGGCGGATATTTCATAAGCCTTTATGTGCCAAACGGTTGTGCTTCAAGGGTTGAAGAACTTTGTGCTAACGCAGGTATGATTTTAACCCCTGCAGGCGCCACCTACCCTTACGGAAATGACCCCGATGATTCTAACATCCGAATTGCTCCTTCTTATCCTTCGGTTGAAGAAATCGGTAAGGCGGCAGAGGTGCTTTGTGTAGCTGTAAGATATGCAGCGCTTGAAAATTTGCTCAAATAAATTAATTGAGGTATATTTTACAAAGAATCATTGACTTTGTGAGTGATTTTATGTATAATTAATATAATATGTACCTATTTGGTACTAAAATTTACAATTACGAATATTGGAGGATTTGCCAATGAAGTCCAAAAAGACAGGCAAGCCGGTATTTTTCGTAGTAATTATTTTGATTTTGGCGCTTACATATACCGCCTTTTTCGGAATTGAAAATTACTACGGTGATACTCGCGAAGTTTATTTTAAGGGTGCAAATGATATCCGCTGGGGTATTGATATCCGCGGCGGTGTTGAAGCTGTTTTCTCACCCAATAAGGAAGGTGTTGATATCACAGAAGATGATATGAACGCCGCAAAATCAATTATTGAAACACGTCTTGTAAACAAGAATATTGCAGACTATGAGGTTTATACTGATGTTGCTAATCATCAGATAATCGTTCGTTTCCCTTGGGCTGCTAATGAAAGCAATTTTGATGCGAACAAAACCGTTGAAGAATTAGGTGCTTCTGCAAAGCTCGTTTTCCGTGAAGGTACTGAAGAGACCGGCACCATTATTCTTGAGGGTGACGATGTTGAAAACGCAAGCGCAGAATATGACGAGAATGGTATAAACCCTGTTGTAAATCTTAAGTTTTCTGCAAAAGGTAAAGAAAAGTTTTCAAAAGCAACATCTTCTATGGTTGGTAAACAAATCACAATTTGGTTGAGCACAGTTACTACCGAAATTGATGAAACAACAAAAAAACCGATTGTTGAGAATATCGCACTTTCTTCACCAACAGTAAACGAACCCATAACAAACGGTCAGTGTGTAATTTCCGGTGACGGTATGACCACAGATTATGTTAAAGAATTGTCAACAAAAATCAATTCAGGTTCTCTTCCGTTTGCTCTTACAGTTGATAACAGCAAGCTTCAGGTAATTTCACCCACCTTGGGTAACGATGCTCTCAGAGTAATGGTTATTGCAGGTTCTATCGCATTCGGCGTTATTTGCTTGCTTATGATATTGCGTTACCGCCTTAACGGCTTTGTTGCAGCATTTGCCCTTTTGGGTCAGCTTGCAGGTTCTATTGCTTGTATTTCGGGTTACTTCGCCGGTACTGACAGTTTCACATTAACCATTCCCGGTATTGCAGGTATTATTCTTTCTATCGGTGTTGGTGTTGACTGTAACGTTATCGCGGCTGAACGTATCCGTGATGAGTTTAAGAAGGGCAAGACCATTGACGGTGCTATTGACAGTGGCTTTAAGAACAGTTTGAGTGCTATTATTGACGGTAACGTAACCATCGTTATCGTATCCATAGTTCTTATGGGTGCATTCGGTACTCCCGATAACATAATTGCTAAAATCTTCTCACCCTTGATGTCAGTCTTCGGCTCACAGATTACAGGTTCTATTTACTCTTTCGGTTACACATTGCTCGTAGGTACAATATTCAACCTTATTATGGGCGTTCTTGCTTCCAAACTTATGGTTAAGAGTATTTCCAGATTCAAGCTTTTCAGAAAACCTTGGTTATACGGAGGTAAGACAAATGCGTGAGTTTAACATTAATTTTAATAAAACTTTTAAACCGATACTTATAATCTACACAGTTATATTTATCGCAGGTATCATATTCTCTGTTGTTGGCGGCGTGAATCTTGATATTAACTTTAGCGGCGGTACCAAGATTTCTTATTCCTACACCGGCGAAATTGCTCAGGATGATTTTAAAGCTGTTATTGATAAAGCAATTAAGAACGATTTTGAATTATCACACAGCACTTCCATCGCAGGCGACACTAAAACTTACGATGTTACTCTTGTTGGTAAAAACGCGCTTTCCAACGAAGAACAAAAGGGTGTTTTAACCGCTTTAACCGAAAAGTTTAAGGACAATAAGGTTGAAGTTTACAATTCAAACTCTGTAAGTGCTTCACTTGCAGGCACATTCTTCCTTAAGAGTTTTGTTGCCATTGCCATTACAGCTATTTTGGTTGTAATTTATGTTGGTTTCCGTTTCAGAAGAATCGGCGGTGTTTCCGCGGCTCTCACAGCACTTGTAGCGTTAGTATTTGACGTGCTTGTTGTATTCTTCACCTGCGTATTCTTCGGTCTCCAGATTGACCTTAACTTTATCGCAGTTGTACTTACAATGCTCGGTTACTCACTTAACGATACCATCGTTATTTACGACCGTATCCGTGAAAATGAAAGAATCAATCCTCACATGGAAATCGGCGAGCTTGTTAATATGAGTGTAAACAAGGTTTTAATAAGAAACATTGTTACCACTGTTACAACAATTCTTGCGGTTCTTACCATTGTTATTGTATCTGAACTTTACGGTCTTTCTTCACTCCGTACCTTTGCAATTCCGATGGCATTCGGTCTTGTTTCCGGTAGTATCAGCTCGGTATTTATTTCCGGTCCTCTCTGGGTTATCTGGAAAAGACACCAAGCTAAGAAAAACCCTAAAAAGAAAGCATAATAAAACACTTAAAGCAGAGGCTCCAAAACCTCTGCTTTAACTTTAAGGATGTAAATATATGTCTATAACTTCTATTTCGTTTTTACTGTTTTTAATAATACTTTTCATTGGATATTACTCACTTCCCAAAAAGTGGTCTCCGTATATACTACTTTTGGGTAATGTGTATTTCTATACACATTTTGATTTAAAGCACTCACTCTTTTTGCTTGGTAGCATTATAACAACCTTTTTCGCAGGTCTTTTAATAGAAAAAACCGAAAAAAAGAACACGAAAAAATGGATATTGGGCTCAACCTTGGTTCTTAATATAGGTGTTCTGTTCTTTGTTAAGTTTGCACCGTATATATTAAGGGTTGGTGAAAAATACTTTAATACACCTAAAATCGACCTTGAGGTTATTGTTGCGGTGGGCATTTCGTTCTACACTCTCCAGCTTTGCGGTTACTGTATTGATGTTTATCGCAATAAATACCCTGCCGAGCGCAACATTTTTAAATACAGTTTGTTCGGCAGTTTCTTCCCTCTTATGCTTCAGGGCCCCATTTCGAGATATAATCAGTTGGCACCCACTCTTTTTGCGGGATGTGACCGTAAAAACATATATGAAAACCTTACCGGCGGCGCTCAGATTATGCTCTGGGGTTTCTTTAAAAAATTGGTTATTGCCGACCGTGCGGCAATACTTGTAAATGCTGTTTTTGATAATTATGAAAACTATTCCGGCATAACTGTTTTGGCGGCAACGCTTTGTTATACTTTACAGATTTATGCCGATTTCACAGGTTGTGTTGATATTTGCCGCGGTGCTGCTAAAATATTCGGCGTGGATGTTATGGAAAATTTCCGCCAGCCATATTTCAGCACTTCAATTCAGGATTTCTGGAAAAGATGGCATATCGCCCTTTCGAGTTGGTTCAGAGATTATATATATTTCCCGCTTGGAGGAAACCGCAAAGGAACTTTCCGTAAATACATTAACCTCATAATAGTTTTCTTTGCGAGCGGTTTGTGGCACGGTGTGGGACTTCATTTTATGGCTTGGGGAATGCTTCAGGCAGTTTATCAGATAAGTGGTGCTCTGCTTTTGCCTTTAAAGAAAAAGATTTGCTCCGTTTTACATATTAATCGCGAAAGCGAAGCATTTAAATGGGTGCAGAGAATTATAACGCTGGGTCTTGTGAACTTCTCGTGGACATTGTTCCGCGTGGCAAAAACCGATGTTGCATTCAAGATGACCGCATCGATATTCAAGTCCTCGGGAATCGCACCTCTTATTGCCTGCATCGACCTTGCAGATTTAACAGTACTTTTCATTGCAACCGCAGTTTTAATCTTTGTGGAGTATTACAGAGAAAAGGACATTTCCGTGCGTGTTAAGGTGAGTGAATGTGTAATACCTGTAAGATGGACTGTTTACCTTCTTTTGTATCTTGCAGTGCTTATATTCGGAATTTATGGTCCGGGATATTCTGCCTCTTCGTTCATTTATATGAACTTTTAAGGAGGTAAGAGATGAAAAATCAAAATGTTGTTAAAGTTGTTCGATTAGTTTCGTTTTTAATGATAGCAACAATTCTTTTTGCCATTGCTTCGTATGTTCTTGAAAGAAAAACCCTTACGGGAGATGGAAATCACATGGCAAAATTCAATGAATTTTATGACCTGCCGGAAAACTCGATTGACTATCTATGTGTAGGCTCGAGCCATGCTTACAGTTCTGTTAACCCTTTAGAAACATGGGATGAAACCGGACTTAACGGGTTTGTTTTGTCCACACCCCGTCAACCGTTACAAGTATCATATCATTATATTAAAGAGGCTTTTAAGACGCAGTCGCCGAAAGTTGTGTTACTCGAAGCATTAATGGTGTTTCAGGAAGAACATATGGAAAGTAACATATACACAGCGGCCGATTCTATGCGATATTCTTTAAACAGAATCAGCCTTATAAATTCTTTGGTGGAACCCGAAAATCGAGATGCTTATTATTTCAATATTTTAAAATATCACTCGCGCTGGAAGGTTATTTCTTTTAGCACATTAACCTCATATTTTAATGCCAAAAACGACATTTATAAGGGTTATGTTATTCTCAAAAGAAACCAGAAAGTTAATAACACTATTCCGGATTATGAAAAAATCAAGGCAAAACCCATACCAGACGTAAATCTTGAATATTTAAATAAAATCAAGGCTTATGTAGAGGAAAAAGGTGCTGAACTAAAACTTTTGATAGCGCCATATCA
>JAZTXU010000055.1:0-6703 GCA_045636565.1 Acutalibacteraceae bacterium | reverse complement strand
AAATCATCGGGCAGCATTTCACGAAGCTGCTTTTCTGCGGCGGCTTCAATCTGTTTATAGGCACCTTTGATTTCCTCATTGTAATATTTAATGGGGGTTGGCATATCGCCCGTTATAATCTCGGAAGAATCGTGATACATTGCCGAAACAGCGGCAAAATTCGGGTCAACATTTCCGCCGAAGCGCTTGTTATTGATAAGTGCCAGAGCGTGAGCAATCTGAGCCACCTCAAAAGAATGCTCGCTCAAATTTTCGCTTTTGGTGTTTCGCATAAGTCCCCAGCGATAAATGTTCTTCATTCTTGACATCACAGCATAAAAATTCTTCTTCATAAACATTTTCACCTTAATTTTTTTAGTTCTATTGAATATTATATCATTTACTGTTATAATATCAATAGAATTTTTTTAAGAAGGATGTATACGATGCGATTTTCTGATGAAAAAGCGGCACTCTTACGCCCGCAAAAAGAAAAAGGCTTATTTACATTTTTTATAGCGCTTGTAACAGCAGCGGCGATTTTTCTGCCATTTATGCTTCAAAGTGAGGGGTATTTCACCTTTTACGGCGATTTTAATGTTCAGCAGATACCCTTTTACCAGAACTGCCACAAGGCAGTGCGTGACGGTAACATTTTCTGGAACACCACAACCGACCTTGGCGCAAATTTCATAGGTTCTTACAGTTTTTATCTTTTGGGCAGTCCGTTTTTCTGGCTTACCATTCCTTTCCCAAATAGTTTTGTGCCTTATCTTATGGGTCCGCTTCTCATTTTAAAGTTTGCCTGCGCGGCGCTCACTGCTTACTTTTTCATCCGCCGTTTCACAAGAACTCCCGAAGCAGCAAGCCTTGGCGGTCTTTTATACGCTTTTTCGGGATTTTCGGTTTATAATATTTTCTTCAACCACTTCCACGAAGCAATTATTGTATTTCCGTTGTTGCTTTTATCGTTAGAACTCTTAATAACCGAAAACCGCCGTTTTGGTTTTGCACTTATGGTTTGCGTGTGCGCCATTACTAACTACTATTTCTTCTTTGGAATGGTGATATTCTGCATAATTTACTTCTTTGTGAGGTTGTTTACGGGAGCAGTGAAAATAAAAATCTCCGTCTTCGCAACCCTTGCTTTTGAGGCAATAATAGGTCTGCTTATGTCATCGGTGCTGTTGGTACCATCAATTATGGCTATTTCGGGCAATAACCGACTTGACGATATACTCCTCGGTTGGGATGCCATTATGTACGGCAAGGAACAGATTTATGCCAATGTATTTGAATGTTTCTTCTTCCCGCCCGATATTCCCGCGCGCCCCGTATTTTTCCCGGGCGCGGAAGTAAGGTGGTCTTCGCTTGGCGGCTGGCTTCCGATTTTCAGCACCGTGGGTCTATTTGTCTGGTTTTCGCAAAAAAAGAAAAACTGGCTTAAAACCCTTATGGGAATCTGCATCTTTATGTCTTTGGTGCCGGTTCTTAACAGCGCATTCTCCGCATTTAACGATGCCTATTACGCGAGATGGTTTTATATGCCCATTCTCATAATGTGCCTTGCAACCGTTGTTTTAACGGAGGACAGCAGAATCAACTGGAAATCGGGTTATAAATGGGTGGCAGGAATAACCCTTGCCGCCACTCTGGTTATAGGCTTTTTCCCTCAAAAGGACGAAAACGATAAACTTATTTTCGGCTTGTTTTCACGCGGCTCAAATGCCGACGATCTCGCCATGTACAGAGAACGGTTCTTTATTACCTGCATTATTGCCATTGTGGGACTCTGTGTTCTTGCCGCACTTTTAAAACTTCTCAAAACCAATCGAAAAATGTTCTACCGCGGTGCGATTGCCTCGGTTTGCGTGATTTCTGTAATTTATTCTTACTATTTTATCGACTGTGGTCGTTACCATTCTTACGCTATAAAAGAAGTTATGATTGACCAACTCATTGAAGGCGAAGTTGACCTTGGAAACGAAGATAATTTCAGAATAGATGTTTATGACGGGGTGGACAATACTTCAATGTATTTAGGTTACCCGGGAATAAACGCTTTCCATTCGGTAGTGCCGCCAAGCATTTTCGATTTTTACGATTATGTTGGGGTTGAACGTGTGGTTGGCAGCCGTCCGGAAATTGACCAATATGCTTTAAGACCGCTGCTTTCGGTTAAATATTTGCTTAACAGCAGATATATGGACAAATTCGAAGACGAAGAAACCGGCACACCTCTTATGGTGGGTTATAAGTATCTTGACACTCAAAACGATTATTATATCTACGAAAACGAATATTATGTTCCTTTCGGTTTTTCTTACGATTATTATATGACCCGTGAATTTTGCGACAGTTACGTGCCGAAAGACCGCGCCGCTATGATGCTTAAAGCCATTTTGCTTGACGATGAGCAGATTAAAAAATACGGTTATCTTCTTAAAAACATTGAGTTTGACGAAAATGTAAGTTTTTACGATGAAAATAAAACAAGCCTTACCTGTTCTTATGAAACATTGGCTTACGATTCTAAAAAACGTGCCGAAACTGCGGCAGAAAGTTTCAAATTTGATAATAACGGCTTTACCGCAACTGTTACCCGTGACAAAGAAAATCTTGTGTTTTTCTCCATACCTTACGATGAAGGCTGGAGCGCTACCGTAAACGGTGAAGCGGTGGAGGTTGAAAGAGTGAACGCAGGATTTATGGCGGTAAAGGTTGGAAAGGGTGTCAGTGAAATCCGTTTCAACTATGTAACCCCGGGTCTTTTCGGCGGTCTTACCATAACCCTAATTTCAGCGGGAATATTCCTCATTTACATTATCGTTATTGTGCTGATGAACAAAAAGAAGAGACCGATACCAAAATACCCCGAGGGTGAACAACTCTTAAAGGATTGGCGTGTTGAAGAGTTAATTGACAGAAGAGCAGAACTGCTGAAAGAACAAGCCGAAAACAAACCGAGTTTGCTTGACAGTTTGCCTTCGATTTCAACACCTGCGAACAACAATGATTTTACCGACGGTTTTAAAATTGAACCCGAGCCGTTTGGCGAAGATAATAAAAACTTGTAAAGTTTAAAATTATATGATATAATAACTTGATATAATTGTTAATGTTAGTTAAGGATTTGATAAAATATGTGCGAACAAGCAAATGTTGAAACTAAAAAGAAGGTTTTAAGTTGTATTCAGCCGAGCGGAATGCTCACTTTGGGAAATTATCTCGGCGCCCTTAAAAACTGGGTGGCAATGCAAGATGAGTTTGACTGTACCTTTGCGGTGGCAGACCTTCACGCCATAACAGTAAAACAGGAACCTGCGGCTTTGCGCTCACAGATATATTCAACCTATGCCCTTCTTTTGGCACTCGGTATTGACCCCGAGAAAAACACACTTTTCATTCAGTCACACGTGCCGCACCACACCGCGCTTTCGTGGTTGCTTTCCTGCAACACACAGTTCGGTGAGATGTCCCGTATGACACAGTTCAAGGATAAATCTGCGAAGCACCCCGAAAATGTAAACGTGGGATTATTCTCATACCCCGTACTTATGGCGGCTGATATCTTACTTTACAAGCCTGATTTAGTGCCCGTTGGTGCAGACCAGAAGCAACATCTTGAAATTGCGCGTGATATTGCGATTCGTTTTAACAATAAGTATGGCGATATCTTCACAATTCCCGAGCCTTATATCCCCAAAACAGGCGCCCGTGTTATGTCTCTTCAGGATCCCGAGAAGAAGATGTCGAAATCTGACGATAATGTAAACGCTTGGGTTGCAATTCTTGATTCTAAAGACGATGTTATAAGAAAATTCAAGCGCGCTGTTACCGATTCAGAGGCCCAGGTGCGTTTTTCTGATGATAAACCCGGTATTTCAAACCTTATCACAATCTATTCTGCGGTTACAGGCAAATCTGTTGCGGAAATCGAAAAAGAGTTTGAAGGCAAAGGTTACGGTGACTTTAAGTTGGCAGTTGGCGAAACCGTTGCAGATACTCTGGCTCCCATAAAACAGAAATACGATGAAATCATCAAGGATAAAAAGGCACTCGAAACACTTTATAAAGAAGGTGCCGAAAAGGCGATGAGAGTTGCCAATAAAACCTATTTCAAGGCAATGAAAAAGGTCGGTTTTGTGTTATGATAAACTTTCCTCTTATAGGAAATGTGAATATAAAAGCAGCGGTTACCAATTCTTTAAGGGAACAGCGTCTGCCCCACGCCCTGCTTATTGAGGGCGATGTGGGAAACGGCAGGCACACTTTGGCAAAGTTTCTTGCAAAGGCCATTGTTTGCGAAAGTGAAACGGCACCTTGCGGTGAATGTGGCGGCTGCAAAGCGGCAGAATCCTCCAACCACCCTGATATTACCATAATAGCCCCCGAAGAAAACAAGAAAAATATTGCGGTGGCGCAGATAAGGGAATTAAAGGCGGCAACGCTTATTAAACCTCATCAAGCACATGCCAAGGTTTTTGTGATTGACCATGCAGATACTATGAATGACCAATCGCAAAACGCACTTTTAAAGGTTTTGGAAGAACCGCCCGCCGCAACATATTTCATTCTTATTGCCGAAAGCAAGGCTTCTTTCCTTGAAACCATAATTTCGCGTTGCGTGGTACTTACTTTAAGCACTCCCGAAACCGCACAGGCAGAGGAATACATTAAAAATACCACCGATTATTCCCGCGAAAATATTAAAGAAGCATTGGAAAACGAAAAAAATAATATCGGCAAAGCGCTTTTATATCTTGAAGGCAAGGGTGGCACCGAAATTTCCGTCGCGGCAGATGAATTTTTGCAATGTATGTTCGCAAATAATATATGGGGTATGCTTAAAGCCACTGTGCCGGCAGAAAAAAACCGCGTGGAAGCCGAACGCTTTTTCAAAGAACTAAAATATAAGTCTGCGGTAATGCTTCGCAAAAATGCGATTTCATATAAGGCAAAAAAACTCTCAAAACTTTATGATGAGTTATGCTTGCTTGAAAAAAGTCTTGTAACAAATATAAATTTAAGTCTTTTATTCTCCGCCCTTGTGAGCAAGGCTTGCTCATTTTAAGGCAGAAATTTAAATACATCGATTAAAGGAACATTTTTATGACAGAGGTTATTTCAATAAAATTCAAAGAAGGCGGAAAAGCATATTACTTTGACCCTGCCGAGGTTGATGCCAAGGTTGGTGACAGTGTAATTGTTGAAATGCAGTCGGGCAAGGAAATGGGTACCGTTTTTGAGGGTATTCACACCGTTCCCGATGAAGACATTGTGCCCCCGCTTCGCAAAGTTTTAAGGGTTGCAACCGAAAAGGATTTCAAAAAGGTTGAGGAAAACCGTAAAAAAGAAGCCGAGGCATTAAAGGTCTGCGAAAAATTAGTTGAGCAGAACGGACTTGAAATGAAGCTCGTTGGCGCTCAGTATTCGTTTGACTGCGGCAGAATAGTTTTCTTCTTCACTGCTGATGGCAGAGTCGATTTCCGTGAACTTGTAAAGGATCTTGCCTCTCATTTCCACACAAGAATTGAACTTCGCCAAATCGGAGTCCGTGATGAAGCCAAAATGCTTGGCGGTATCGGTATTTGCGGTCAGCCCTATTGTTGCAGCAGATTTTTAAGCGATTTCCAAACTGTTTCAATCAAAATGGCTAAAGAGCAGGGCTTATCACTTAATCCCACAAAGGTTTCGGGTAGCTGTGGCAGACTTATGTGCTGTCTTAAATACGAGCAAACGGCATATGAATACCTTGATACAATCACTCCCCGCGTTGGCTCAACCATTAAAACACGTGACGGTGTGGTGGCAACGGTTATTGATGCGAACCTTGTTACGGGCAACCTTATTGTAAAACCCGCCGAGCAGGATTCAATCCCCCAAAAGGTTCACAGAAACGATGTGAAACTTCTTTCAAAAAATAAAAAACCAAAAGAAACCGAAACAGAAGAATAACCATCATAATCACACTCTTTAAGCATTCGGTACATCTATGAAATTGAATTATACCCGGCTTAATCTGTGGATTATGTATGGAATTCAAAAAATTTAGTTATATTAAAAAAATGTCTTGATTTTTTTAAACTTTTAGAGTATAATAACAAGGCATCTTTGGAGAGATGGCTGAGCTGGTCTAAGGCGCACGACTGGAAATCGTGTGTGCGTTAATAGCGCACCGGGGGTTCGAATCCCCCTCTCTCCGCCATAAAAGAAACACCCTTTGTTGTAAGACAAGGGGTGTTTTTTTTCAACTAAGTGTGCCTTACGGCACATTAAGCACACCTTCGGTGCGTGAAGTGATGCTACGCATCGTGAAGTGCCTGCGGGCGTGGGTGGCACACTTAACTTCACTTCGTACATAAATACGATACTTCACAGCGGCATTGCCGCTGCTTCACTTGGCAAAGCCAAACTTCAAATTGCCCTCAAAGAAGCAAACGAAACGGGATATTGGTTGGAATTGCTGTTTAAAACAAATTATATATCCGAAACAGAATACAAATCTTTTTATTTCTTGTTCGATTTGATAAATTCATTAACATCATCTGTTCTTATATCAATATAATTATTTGTGTTCGCTTTTGTAACAAGTCTAATATACATCGGCGTGTCGTTGGGAACACCCCCAATTATTAAATCGAAGGTTTCATCAATTTCATATGCTAGGATATATAGCCCCGAACCTATGTCTGTGCTTTCGTATTGTTCAAAATAAGTCGGA
>JAZTXU010000054.1:0-2639 GCA_045636565.1 Acutalibacteraceae bacterium | reverse complement strand
CCCGCTTATTTTACGGTAGAGCCTTACGGCAGACAAAATGCTTTACATATTTTTGCCGACCCGATTTCTAATTACGATGTTGACTTTGAGGATGAAAACACAATTTATTTCGGCAAAGGCTTTCACGAAGTAGGTAATATTGAACTTAAAAGCAATCAAACCCTCTTTATTGATGATGGAGCGGTGGTTTATGCTTGTGTTACCGCTATTGATGCCGAAAATATTAAGATTTTGGGCAGAGGAATTCTTGATAACAGCCACAACAAGGAAAAGATTTTGTTCGAAGTAAACGCCGAGAGCAACGACTCTGCAGTAGAAAATGCCGAGCGTCTGCACACAGTACAGATTGAATATTGCGATAATGTTTATATTGATGGAATCACAATTCGTGACTCTTTGGTGTATAATATTCGTCCTATCGGTTGCAAAAGTTTAAACATCAGTAATGTTAAGCTTATCGGTAACTGGAGATATAATTCCGATGGCATTGATATGCATAACTGCATTGATGTTAATATTGATAACTGCTTTATCCGTACCTTCGATGACTGTATCTGCGTTAAGGGATTTGACTGTTATTATGAAGGCGATGTTGAAGAACAGGTCAGAAAAGCTATGTATCGCAATGGTAAAGCTTATGATGTTTTCAAAAATGTTCGCGTTAAAAAATGCGTTATTTGGAACGATTGGGGCAGATGCCTTGAAATAGGAGCTGAAACCAGAGCTGAAGAAATTTGCGATGTGATTTTTGAAGATTGCGATATTATCCATGTTCATGGCCCTGTGCTTGATTGCTTTAATATTGACTATGCCGATGTTCACGATATTACCTACCGCAACATAAATGTTGAATACGATGAGGTAATTCCGCAGGGTTTGATTCAAAATAGAGACGATGAGAAATATGAGGATCTTGTAACCGATTATGACGGTGCACCTTCGCTTATATCTGCCGATGTAAGCTATCATCACGAATATTCGGCAGGCGGAACCAGAAGAGGGAAAAATCGTGATTTCTTATTCGAAAACGTTAATCTTTATGGCAGACAACCCGTTAAGATGAGTTTTGTGGGCTATGACGAAGACCATAAAACAAGTAATATTACAATTAAAAATCTTTATCATAACGGCAAGCGTATAACAGAAGTGCCTGAGGAGAACTTTAAGCAAAACGAATTTTGCGAAAACATAAAAATTATATAATTAAATTAAAAAACGCGGTAAAAGTTAATTTTCACTTTTACCGCGTTTTTTATGCATATATGATTTTACGAAAAAGATTTATTGAGTATTGCCGCTAAAACGGTGATATCATCTTCGTGGTTATCGCTTCGGCGGCGTTTTGCACATTCGCCGATATGCTCTGCCAAATCCTGCGCCGAGCCTGATTGCCACGCCTCAAGTTCTGCCCGTATCCAATCAGTACCGTTCGTTACTGCGCCGTCTGACATGAGCAACACAATATCTCCGACTTTACATTTAACAACCGCTTTATCAAAGCCGATTTCCCGTAGTATTCCTGCAGGCAGGGAAGTGCTTTGTGCTTTTCCCGTTCTGCCTGAGCGGCGGATAATGGTTGGTGCGGCACCCGCTTTAAAAAGTTCTGTTTCACCTGTAAACAGGTCGATACTCGCAATGTCAACCGTGGCTAAGGATTCATCGGTTGACTTAAAAAGCATTGATGAATTTAAGATTCTTAGTGAGCAATCATATCCGAAACCTGCCTTAATCAGTCTGCTCATAAGCCCCGAAGCCATTGCTCCGTCAACTGCGGCTCTACCTCCCGTACCCATACCGTCACTGAGAATCATAATAAAATGACCCCTTCCGTCATGGAAATATTTGTAAGCATCGCCACACATACTAGAGCCTGAAGCACAGATTTGCTCTGCGCCGAAATCAATGTTTATTGCAGCGTGTTCATTAAGGGTTATGAAAATATCTCCACCCATTTCGCTTACATTCGGTATATCAAAATCTCGCTCACAAACCACAGAAATAAGTTTCATCACCTGAAGTTTGTTAATTATAAGTTCGGGTGTTTTTTTGAGTTTGAATTCCATAGTCATTCTGCCGTACTTATCTATTCGGCTACCTGCCTCGTCAACCCTTATGTCAAGTGTTTTAAGTGCTGCTGCGGCATTTTCGGCGGCGGCGCTGTCAAACTGCTCGTCCCGTTTGAAATCAAGGCTCAAATCGTAAAGCATTTCGGATATTCCGCTGAACTGGTCGGATACAACCGAGCGCACCTCATCAATTCTGTTTTCGGCAGCAATTCTGGAAGCGTAATCCGAATACCTTTTATAAGTGGCATTTCCCACACGAGAAGCACGAAGACAACGTCCGCGAAATTCTTCGGGTGCTGCTGATTCGGGCGAGCATTCGCCTTGTTTTATTGCCTTTGTCATTTCAAGAATGGCGGAAATTGTATCATCTCTTCGACTTTCCCAGCAGTGAATCCGCAATTTACAACCACCGCAGGCATCCTGCTCAACTGCCGAAATCACTGAACTGTAATCGGGAGAATTGATTTTTGAAAGTTCGCGGGACACCTGCTCCACCGTTTCGCTCACATCAGAAAGTGCGTTAGATGCAAGTTCAAGCCTCATTGTGAGAGATTTTTTAATACCGATAGGTAT
>JAZTXU010000053.1:0-16557 GCA_045636565.1 Acutalibacteraceae bacterium | reverse complement strand
AAATACACATATTTATTATCGGTAATAGCCGCTTCCTTTACAGGAACATTAAGCTGAGGACCCCAAGCATTACCGGAGAATTTATATTTTTCTCCGTTTTTGAGAATCAATTCATTGCCGGTCAACGGACCCGAAGGTATTTCTTCTTCATCAGCAGAAGAGCCTGATGTTTCAAACATCATATTTGAAATAGAGAACTTTATACCTGCTATATTAGCGGCCTTGCTACTGTGAGCAACCATTATATTTATACCACTAACCATACTGGTTGAAGAAAACTCATTAGCAATGTCAAATTTAAATCTCACGGTTTCTCCGTTTGATAAAGCCTGTTCATTATCTTTAAAGGCTTGCAAAAGATCCCATTGAGTTACACCAATAACGGAAACTCCCTCTGTTCCGTCAAAATAAATTCCCAAATCCTTAGTGTAATTATATGTGAATCCTGTGCCATCTATTGAGCTTTTAGAGCCTGCAGTAAAATTATCAATTACAGTTGAAATATCACTGCACTTAAAATCAAAACTTATATATTTACTGTTTGCAGTCGGCTTAATAGGACTTAAAGTAACATAAGCCTGAGGTTTCCATGCATTTCCGTTAAAAGTGTATTCAGTTCCTGACTGAATAGTAACAGGAATAACGTTTTCTTCTGCATTTTCTGCAACTGCTGTAATTACAAAAGTTGAAGAAAACACAAGAATAAAACATAAAATAATTGACAGTGATTTTTTAAGCAACATACATAATCGCTCCATTTCGTACAAAATTTTACTATGAATTACATAATAAATCAACATAAAAACTACTTAAAAACAAATCATTTTAAATATTGAATTTATTATTGTTAGTAGTATACCCCCCCGAATTTTTTTGTCAATAAAAATTTTCCTCTTAAAGAAAAATCCGATACACAAATTGGTATATCGGATTTTATTATGTAATATTAACCTTTATTGTAACTTGCAACTACCTTTTTAATTCTGTCAACAGGGTCAAGCAAGCTGCTGATAGAATTATCATAGTTAAGTGTTTCAATGAGAAGTGCTATGTATTTTGACATATTAACGCTGCAATACCATTCGCGCTTCAAAAGTTCTTCGGGTTGGAAAATAAGATTTGTAGTGAACACCTTATCTATAAGTCCGTTCTGATAGTATTCATCAAATTTTTCAAGACCTTCAACAAACAAACCGAAGGTTGAGAATATAAATATTCTGCCTGCACCCTTTTCTTTAAGCTTTGCGGCAATATCAAGCATTGATTCGCCTGATGAAATCATATCATCAACCAAAATCAAATCCTTACCTGTGATATCATTGCCGAGGAATTCATGTGCTTCAATTGGGTTTCTGCCATTCACAATTACAGAATAATTACGGCGCTTGTAGAACATACCGAGTTCAAGACCTAAAACTGGTGAATAGTAAATACATCTACTCATACCGCCTTCATCAGGAGATACAATCATAGTATGGTCGCGGTCAAGTTTGATATCAGGAACGGTTTTAAGCAAAGCCTTAATCATCTGATAAGCTGCCTGAACATTATCAAAGCCTTCAAGCGGAATAGCATTATTAACACGAGGATCGTGTGCATCAAAAGTAATGATGTTCTTAACACCCATTGCAACAAGTTCCTGCAAAGCCATTGCACAGTCCATAGATTCACGGCTTGTTCTTCTATGCTGTCTTCCCTCGTAAAGCATGGGCATAATAACTGTAATTCTTCTGGCTTTTCCGCCAAGAGCTGCAATAATACGCTTTAAATCTTGAAAATGGTCATCGGGACTCATAGGAACGGTCATACCGTACATTTTATATGTAACATTATAGTTAAAGCAGTCACAGATAATAAAAACATCCAAACCTCTTGCGGTGTGATTAAGCACAGCCTTAGCCTCGCCTGTTCCAAAACGCGGACAATTAGCCGAAACCACAAAAGACTTATCATCAGGAATTTCGCGCCAATTCTTAAGATAATAGTCAACCTTTGAAGAGATATCTTCACATCCGCGCATACTAATAATTGCGAGATCGCCAAAGGGCGAATGTTTAAAATCAATGCTTGCCATAAAAAACTTCCTCCAAATTTTTTCACCGCAAATTATTGCGGTCATTTCTTTATAATATACCACAAAAAGCAATGCAAAAAAAGAGTTTTTTTAAAAAAATCAATCTATTTTGCAACTTCTTGTAAATTTAACAAAATTACACATTATTTTCGATGATATGTGTAGTAAACGATAATATCCATCTTTTCTCCGTTTACCTTATTTACACCCGAAACGGTAATTCCGTCACCGCTGAGCAAGGTATAGTAGACAGATTCCTCTGCGTTGCAACGAAAAACATCTTTCGCCTCACACATTACTCTTATTTCACCGTCTAATACTACTATTCTTCCTCGCTTGCCTAAAATATTTTCTTTAACCGTACCGTCTTCCTTACGGATTCTTTGTGTTACATATTTAATTTCGCGTCCGTCCATCTGGAGCAAAACATCTACATTTTCTACCTTTTTACGCTTACCAAATCCAAACATAATTAATCCATTTTAACCTTTCTCAGCACCGAAAGGTCAAGCTCATCTGCTTTGTAATTTTCAAGATAATTAAGCAAAGAATTTACATCCTCAAAAATATGAGCCATCCTTCCGCTTGTTTCGGTCATAAAGCGTTCTTTAACAGAATTTTCAAGCAAAGCCTTAAAGCCGTCATAATAACCGTTAATATTAAAAACTGCCACCGGCTTTGTATGCCTGCCGAGTTGTTTTAAGGACAGAATTTCAAAAAGCTCATCAAAAGTACCGATTCCGCCGGGAACAGCAATAAAAGCCTCCGCCCTATCTTCCATTATTGCCTTTCTTTGGCGCATTGTTTCGGTATAGATAAACTCTGCGCATTCCTCGAATAGCACACCGTCCACCTTGAAAAAGGAAGGGGCTACGCCAATAACCTTACCTCCGCCTTTAACAACGCCACGGGCAGCTGCTCCCATTAAACCGTTTGCTCCGCCACCGTAAACCAGGTTATGACCTCTTTTGCCGAGTTCCTCTCCTAAAAGTTCGGTAGCAAGAATATAAGACTCATCAATTTCTGTACTTGAAGCACCATAAAGACAAATATTCATAACTTTTCTCCATTTAAAACTGCATTAATAAGAGTATTGCCCAGATATTCCAATTTAAGTGAGAAAAAAGGTGACTTTTCTTCCAACAAACGAAGGAAAATCTTATCTCCTTCCCAAATCGGCAAATCGTAAATCTTTTTCTTCTCAACCCATTCAAGGTTTCCTTCATCACATTCTTTAAGTTCACCGAAAAATGAATCGGAATGGAAAATATGCATATACTCGGTTTCCCACTTATCAGAAACAAAAGTAACTATTCCACAATAACGTGCCGAGTTGAGAGTAAGCCCGGTTTCCTCGTAAACCTCGCGTATATTACATTCCTCCGGACTTTCCTTATCTTCAAATTTTCCGCCTATTCCTACCCATTTATCCTGATTCAAATCATTCTGTTTCTTAACGCGGTGAAGCATAAGGTAGCATCCATCTTTTTCAATATGACAAAGCGTTGTATTTCTCAAACTTATTCCTCTTCTTCCTCTAACACCTGAGGTGGCGGTACGTAACCGTCAATATAGAAAATTTCTTCTTTCAGATTCTTGATATCAAAAATACCATTATACTGAATCTTTTCGTAATCATTAAGCAATTTAGTATAGGGACTTGCGTCACTCCACATATAATAATTGTCCTGATTGTCTACATATCCCACCGTATCAATAACCGGCAAGGTTTCTGAAAGTTTAAGCAGATACTTATCATACTCAGTAAGCTTAACGCCTGCAGTTTGGAGCACCAAAGAAGACAAATAGTTAGAGCTAAGCTTATCAATTACTTTTTCCTCAATATCATAGTTAGCCCAAATAAAGAACGGTGTGCAATGGCGAGAATGCTCCTGCTTAGCATCCAGATCAGCCAGGCTTTCAACACCCATAATTTCAGTTATAAATTCAGATTCAACTGATGGTTGATGGTCACCAAACATACAAATAATTGTTGGTTCTTTTACCTTTTTAAAGTAATTTATCAACTCTTTGAACGCGTTATCGCTCGCTTTCACAAGAGATAAATATTTATTGGTTTTATCATATAACTTAGTTGTGGAGGTTGTGTAAATACATTCATCGAAATTGTTAGAGCTTGTTGTATATCCGCCGTGATTCTGCATGGTTACATTAAATGTAAAATACGGCTTGGATTTATCTCTCTTCTCAAAGTCCTCCATAATAAGTTTATAATTATAAGAATCACTTATATATTGGCGGATGATCATATTTTTACCCGGATAGCGTTCATCCAATAATTGCTGGAAATAATCGGGATCACTGCTTTCGTTGAAATATTTATCCATCAAAGAAATATCAATAATATTTTCAAGACTTGTGAATTTATCAAATCCGAAATTGTTATAAACTTCAGTGCGTTGCCATCCCTTGGCATAATAAGGATGAATTGCATGTGAAGAATAACCCTGCACCTCTAATGTGGAAACAATTGATGCCAACTGATTTTCAACATAGAGCATATAAGCATTACTGCCTGATGGTAAAAATGCGGTAGTATGACCCGTCAAAAATTCAAATTCGGTATTAGATGTACCCGCACCGATTACAGGAACATACAAATTTCCCTTCACGGTATTTTCTGTAAGACTTCGCATAAACGGCATATAATCTTCATTGGTTTCAAATTCACCAAGCACACTTAAATCTGACAACGATTCGTTCATAATACAGATAATATTAGGCTTGGTGTAACTATTATCAATTTCGGGCTTTTCATCCTCAATTACATTGTAAATATGCTCGGGCACTTTTTCGTGATTATAATTTTTAGGTTTTGAAGGACGCAAATAATCGGTATATAAAAAGTAGTTAAGAACAAAACCAAAATCCCTGTATCCCTTTATCGGATTCCAGAAATTAGGCACAACACCCATTTTCGAAAAAGAATCAGTACCGTAAAAAAGTAACATTAAAACAGCACAAAAAGTAGCCATTGTGCTTTTGGAAATTATTTTAGTCAGAACCTTATAATTAGGAGTTTTGGTTTTAAACGCCACTATCAAAATAAATATAAAAATTAATGAAGCATTTAAAATTTTATAGTTAGGAGCGTAATTATAAGTATTAGCCACACCTGCCGCTGTTGAAATACCGTAAAAATCCATTGGTGTGAAAGGAGTTCCTCTGAACTGCATTACATAACAGTGAGCCAAAGCAAATCCGTAAAAAACGGATGTTGCTGAAATAAAAGTAATTCTGAGGCTACCGGTTAATACAAAGAAAATAAAATAGCCCACTAAAACTACTAAATAGTTTCCTAAGAAACTAAGACCGTACATATCAAAAACGAATACATCGTTTAAGCGCTCGGTCATAATTACAGTGATTATAGGCATTATAAACAAAAGCATATAATACCATACTTTATTTAATCTCTCATTTTTAATATTTATGGTGTAAGCCGCCGCAAGACCCAATATAAACGGGGACGCCAAACCAAATGCTAATAAAAACCATTTAAAAGAAGATTCTTTAGAAAGATACCCGTCAACAAAAATAATAACAGTCAAAAGAGTTACAGCACAAATTACAGCACCGATAATTTTAGATTTTTTAGAAGAGGCTACTTCAAAATTTTCTTTTAAAAACTCCGGCAAATCACTTTTGAAGAAATTTGGTATTTTATTAAAAAAAACAGGAATTTTTTTAAAAAAGTCAGAAGGTTTTTTTAAAACATTCGTAAACTTCATATTTTACTTCCTTTCATAACATCGGTATATATACAACATCAGATTAATATCCTATTTTACTATTCTTATATTATACCATAATTCTACAAAAAAACAACGATAATTTGTTATACATTTTTTAAATATTTTTTTAAAAAATTATACATTATATAAAAAACCAAACCCGAAAACAACGGGTTTGGTTTTAAAAATTATAATCTTTTTAAGATTTCTTTATTTTGTGTGATAATATGACCTATACCATATATCAAAAATAAAAGAATTAACGAAGTTAATATGCCGAATATTCCAACTCCGATTGCGATAGCTAAAAACGCTTTATCAATCATTACCAAAACAACGGCAGCGCCTGCGAAAATCAAGAAAGTTGTTATGGAAACAAAAAACGAAATTAATTTTATAACCTTATCAATATGCTTGAATGCGCCTTCTGAATAAGTTTTTGCAAAAGAATCTTTTTTAACTATGGAAGAAGAACTTATATCCTCATATTCCATATCATCAAATTGATTTACATTCTTACTCACTGTAAGGCACCTTCTTTCTTAATACCTATTGTAACGTCTTCACCATTAATATCCCAATCCTTAACAAAGCCTAAAGGCTCACCTTTGGTTATGGAATCTGCCAAGGTATCTGAACCGATTTCAGCCGCATTTTTGAGTGCGATATCTGAAACCACTGCACTACCTTTAATAATTACGGATATATGATCGGTTACATTGAAGTCTGCTTCCTTACGCATTGTTTGAATCTTACTAACAAGCTCACGCGCAAAGCCCTCTTCTATAAGTTCTGTTGTAAGGGTTGTGTCAATAGCAACGGTTACTCCTCTATCACTTACAGAATAGAAACCTTCCTTCTGTTGCGAGTCGATAAGTAAATCTTCAACGCCGAGTTCAACATCACCTGAAGCGAGTTTAAGAACTATCTTACCTTCACTATCAAGTTGCTTTTTAGCAGCAGAGCCATCGATATTCATAAGTTCGTTTCTGATTTCACCAAGTTGCTTACCATATTTCGGACCTAATGTTTTGAGTTGAGGCTTAAAGGTGTAGGTTACGAAATCATCAACCTTATCAGTAAAGATAACTTCCTTAATGTTAAGTTCTTCACGGATAATATCGGTGTAAAGGTTTTCGAGTTCTCCTTCAAGTTTAACATACATTGAGGCAAGAGGCTGACGGTTTTTGAGTGCTGAGCCGTTTCTTGCTGCTCTTCCCAATACTACGATTTCAAGAACCTTTTCCATCTGTTCTTCGAGTTTTTCATCGATTAAGGTTTCATCAACTGTGGGGAAATCACAAAGGTGGATACTTTCAACTGCATCCTTATCAAGATTCATAACTAAATTCTGATAAATATTCTCAGCCATAAACGGAATCATAGGAGCGGCAGTTTTGGAAATTGTAACCAAAGCTGTGTAAAGAGTAAGATAAGCTGCTATCTTGTCATCAGTAATGCCCTGAACCCAATAACGCTCACGTCCGCGACGAACATACCAGTTACTCATTTCATCAACAAATTCCTGCAAAGCACGTGCAGCTTCCGGGATTCTGTAATTTGAAAGGTTTTCATCAACAGCCTTAACGGTTGAGTTAAGACGGGATAACAACCACTTATCCATAATAGAAAGCTTGTAATCATTGATATTATATTGAGTGGGGTCAAATTTATCAATTTCAGCGTAAAGCACATAGAAAGCATAGGTATTCCAAAGTGTACCCATAAACTTACGCTGACCTTCAATTACTGCCTTTGAATGGAAACGGTTAGGAAGCCAAGGAGCTGAGTTAGTGTAGAAATACCAACGGATAGCATCTGCGCCGAACTGTTCGAGTGCATCAAACGGGTCAACAGCATTACCCTTTGATTTACTCATCTTCTGACCATTTTCATCCTGAACGTGACCTAAAACAATAACATTCTTATAAGGAGCCTTATTGAAAATAAGTGTAGAAATAGCAAGAAGTGAATAGAACCAACCTCTTGTCTGGTCAACCGCTTCAGAAATAAAGTCTGCGGGGAACTGAGATTCAAACAATTCTTTATTTTCAAAAGGATAATGATGCTGTGCAAAAGGCATTGCACCCGAGTCAAACCAACAGTCAATAACCTCGGGAACACGGTGCATTTCCTTTCCACAATGAGGACATTTAATAGTAACCGCATCTATATAAGGACGGTGTAATTCTATTTCATCAGGGCAATTATCGGACATAGATTTAAGTTCTTCTATACTACCGATAGAATGCATATGACCGCACTCGCAGGTCCAAATATTTAAGGGTGTACCCCAATATCTGTTACGGGAAATACCCCAATCCTGAACATTCTTAAGCCAATCGCCAAATCTTCCCTTACCGATGCTTTCGGGAATCCAGTTAATAGTATCGTTGTTACGGATAAGGTCATCCTTAACCGCAGTCATCTTAATGAACCATGATTCACGCGCATAGTAAATAAGAGGAGTATCACAACGCCAGCAATGCGGATAATCATGTTCAAACTTCGGTGCATCAAAAAGAAGTCCGGCAGTTTCAAGGTCAGTAAGCACTAACGGGTCTGCCTTTTTAACAAACACGCCGGCATAAGGTGTTTCTTCTGTGAGTTCGCCCTTACTGTCAACAAACTGAACGAAAGGCAAATCATACTTTCTGCCAACCTTAGCATCATCCTCACCGAAAGCGGGAGCAATATGAACGATACCTGTACCGTCAGTCATAGTAACATAACTATCACAAGTAATGAAATGGCCCTTCTTATTTTGCTTCTCGCAAACAGGCTTTACATAATCAAATAAAGGCTCATATTCCTTATATTCGAGCGCAGAACCTACAAACTCTTCAATAATTTCATATGCGGGAGTTTCCTCGGTAGCAAGTTTTGAGAGTACCTTATCAAGCAAAGCCTTAGCCATATAGTATACATAGCCGTCGTTAGCCTTTACCTTGCAGTATGTTTCATCAGGATTTACACACAATGCAACGTTTGAAGGAAGTGTCCACGGAGTTGTAGTCCATGCTAAGAAGTAAGCATCCTCACCTACTACCTTAAAACGAACAACTGCACTGCGTTCTTTTACATTCTTATAGCCCTGAGCTACCTCGTGTGAAGAAAGCGGTGTTCCGCAACGAGGACAATAAGGCACGATTTTAAAGCCTTTATACAAAAGGCCTTTATCATAAATCTGCTTTAATGCCCACCATTCAGATTCAATAAACTCATTATGGTAAGTTACATATGGGTCATCCATATCAGCCCAGAAACCAACGGTTTTTGAGAAATCCTCCCACATACCCTTGTATTTCCAAACACTTTCCTTACAATGACCGATAAACGGATCTAAACCGTATTCTTCAATCTGCTCTTTACCGTCAAGACCCAAAAGTTTTTCAACTTCAAGTTCAACAGGAAGACCGTGAGTATCCCAACCGGCTTTACGAGGAACCATATAGCCCTTCATAGTTCTGTAACGAGGAATCATATCCTTGATAACACGGGTCAAAACATGACCGATATGAGGCTTACCATTAGCGGTAGGCGGACCGTCATAAAAAACATAAGGCTCGCCCTTTGCTTTTGAATCAATACTCTTTTCGAAAATCTTGGCGTCATTCCAGAATTTTTCAATTTTCTTTTCTTCTTCAACGAAGTTTACATTAGGTGAAATACTATTATACACTAAGGAAAGCTCCTTTCAAATTAAAGCCAAAAGGAACTATCCCATTAACTAAAATTAACAGGACGGCTCCCTCTATTCTTGTGATTTAAGCGGTAGCCAAAACCGCTATGTAAAAATTAATCCTTATTAGCAGTAGGCATCTGCTGCTTTAAAGCAGCTCTTGTCTTACGAACCTCACCGAGGTTTGCAGTAAGACCTTCATCTGCACGACGCATAATATCATCAACAAAATCCTGAGCGGCTTTTCTCATTTCGCGGCTCTTTGTCTGTGCGCCGGCAATGATTTCCGCAGCCTTAGCTTGTGCCAATTTAACGATTTCTTCCTGAGCCACCATAGCCTTTGCACGTTCTTCTGCATTACGGATAATACCATCTGCCTCACGCTTAGCGTTGGTGATAATATCAGCACGGTCAGCAACAATACCCTTTGCCTGCTTGATTTCTGCAGGAATGTTAAGGCGGATTTCATCAACCACTGCTCTTAACTTTTCAACATCAATTATAGTTTTTTTGCCGGGAATCTTAATACCGCTGTCAAGTAATTCGTCAAACTGTTCTAATAATTCTTCAAGTGTCATTTTCTTCATCCTCCGCCGATTAATCGGTATTTATATTTCTTATCCTATCAATAATATCCTGCTTAATAACTTCCGGAACGAAGCTACTTATGTCACCGCCCATAAGAGCGATTTGTTTTACCATGCTTGAGCTTAAATACATATTCTCAGCTGCGGTTGTAAGAAACAGGGTTTCAACATTAGGATTAAGTTTTTTATTGGTAAGAGCCATCTGAAACTCATATTCAAAGTCAGACATAGCCCTAAGTCCCTTAATAATAGCCGTGGCTCCTTTTTCTGCCGCATAGTCAGCAAGTAAGCCACCATAATGCTCAACCGAAACATTATCAAGTCCGGTTATGCATTTCTTTATCATTTCAACCCTTTCTTCTGGGGTGAATGAACAATTTTTTGAGCTATTGCCCGCAACAACAACAATAACCTTTTGAAACATATTCGAGGCTCTCTTAACAATATCAAGATGCCCATATGTCACCGGGTCAAAGCTTCCGGGACAGATAGCTATAACCTTTTCTTTCATATACGGTCCTCTTTTCTGTAAACCGATACTATTACCTTTCCGTATCGATAGGTACGTGAAACAGCGAACCCGCCTACTTCCTGCGGAAGTTCAACCTCGGGCGGATGCTCACACACCACAAAACCGTAATCACTCATAAGAGGTAACACTGCTTTTAAAGCAGGTAATAACAATCCCTCGTTATAGGGCGGGTCTAAAAAGGCTATATCAAATGTATCTCTACTCATAGCACAGAATGCCGAATAGTCCAACTGAAAGATTTTTGCCTTATCATGAAATCCGCAGATTTCGATATTACTTTTTGCCGCTTTTACAGAAGTCGCAGAATTATCAACCAACACGGCAGATTCTGCTCCCCTGCTCAAAGCTTCCATACTAAGCTGACCCGAACCCGCAAACAAATCAAGTACTCTTCTGCCCTCAATATCAAAATGAAGTGCACTAAAGAGACCTTCTTTTACTCTTTCGGGAGTCGGTCGCACATCAAGACCCGCAGGAGTGACAAGGCGTTTACCTCGGGCAATACCCGTAATAATTCGCATTAACATCACCAAAATTACAATTAGATACAATAAACCAAATTTACAGTACCTCACATATTATCCCACCAAACACTATACTTTGTCAATACTTTTTTTCAAAAACACGATATTTTATTGAACTAAGATAAACAAACAGCAATAAATATTGCAAAAATAGTTGATTTATAATATAATATTTATATTAATTACGTTACGGAGGTGCGAAATGATATCAGTTTATTTTTTTCTTATACCACAAGAGTTTAGTGTTGAATCTCTTCGCACCGTTTTTCCGCTTGATGATGAAAGATTTAAAAAAAAATCATCAGTGCCTCAAATGAAATTTTTCTCTTCCCTTTTAGGCGAAGCGATTGCAAAAACCGTTGCCGCCAAAAGATTAAAGTCAACTCCCGTTGAGATCTTAATTGAACGCACACCATCTGGCAAACCTTATTTTAAAGATTTCCCCGAACTTCACTTCAATATTTCACACAGTAATAATGCTGTAACAGTAGCTTTTTCAGAATTTCCTATCGGTATTGATATTGAAAAACTTTCCGCTCCTAATTTTAAAGTGGCAAAAAAATTTTTCTGCCCAGATGAGAATCTTTACATAAAAAGCAGTGCCTCTCCTGATTATACTTTTTATGAGATATGGACTGCTAAAGAGGCTTATTTCAAATGGTTAGGCAGTGGAATCGACGCTTCTTTTTCAAAAACCTCCGTTTTAAAAGAAAATATTAAAAATTCTGTTCACACATTTAAAAAATATGATTTTTTGATATCAATCTGCGGTGAAATCCCAACCGATTTTATACTAAACCATATAACCGAAGATTTCTTTAACTGAATAAAACATCAAAAGGCAGTCACATCACAGTGAACTGCCTTTTAACATAGTATTTTTATTCACCAAACGGCAAACTTGAAAAACCGTCATTCTCCGGGAGAGTTCCTTCCTCTTTTGGAATATTCGGGTCTTTTTCGAGGATATTTTCCTCTTCCTTATTGCTTCCTATATCTTCAATTTTTTCAATATAACTTGATTGACTTACATTTGCTTTTAACTCAACCTCAACCGTGCGGCTTTTACCTTCTTTTGAAATTATTGTTACCGAAACAGTATCTCCCGCTTTGCTTTGTTCAATAAGGTCAAGCACCACATCGTCATCAGTAATCTTAATTCCGTTAATGTGGGTAATAACCTCACCTTTTTCTGCCATTCCGGAAAGACCGCTTTCTTCATCAACCTCGCCCAGCTCAAGACCTACATACTTGTAATTATCATTCAACTCCACAGTTAATGAATCAATCATTGTGTATGAAATTCCGAGTTTTGCACGACTTACAACCTTATGATCTCTTATAAGTTCTTCAACAATACGTTTCATAACAGTCGTAGGAATAGCGTAACCCACTCCGTCAACATCTTCGCCAACAAGTTTTGATGAAGTTACGCCTATCACTTGAGCATACATATTAATAAGCGCACCTCCCGAGTTTCCGGGATTTATCGCACTGTCGGTCTGAATAAGTCTTGAAGAGTATGAAGATGTGGTCTGTACTCTTCTGTTTACCGCTGAAATGATTCCGCGTGTAATACTTGACGGTTTTGTGGCACCGTCAGGTCTTCCAATGGCCACAACATCTTCTCCGGGAAGCGCCTGGTCAGAATTTCCGAATTCGGCAGGTATAAATTCTGCTCCGTCCACCTTTAAAACAGCCAAATCACTCACAACGTCACCCGCAACAAAAGTCGCATCGTATTCGTTTCCGGCATAGTCATAAATCTTAAACTTAGCCGCAGGTATTTCAGAATAGATATGGTCGTTGGTTATAATGTATCCATCCTTTGAATAAACAATTCCGCTTGCTTGCGCGGGACCGCTTAAAGCAGAACCATATTTACCGTCTGCATTGTAAGCTATAATACCAACAATCGATTTATTCACTTTTTCATATATTTGAAGTTCTGAGAATTGGTCGGTATTCTGAGGGCGGGCTTTCAAATCAATGGTACGTTCTTCTTCCATACTACTCACGCCGGCAAAATAACCTATAACGCATGCACCGGTAAGTGCTATAATAGCCGCCATTATAAGAGAAAACACCTTAAGACCACGGCTCATAGGTTTATAATCCTTCTGTGGCTCAACAGGAGCGTAATTTACGGGATTATAAACAGGGGTATCTTCAATTTCTGCAAAATCACTGTCAATCTGATTCATATTATCAAACTGGTCTTCAACAAAAGTGGCATTATCGCCTATATTATTTTCCTTGTTCTCATTAACCTCACCGGACGCGGATTCAATATCGACTATTGTAAATCCCTGTTTTACCGGAGTTTCTTCGGTTAAATCCTTTTTAAATTCAAAATCATCCATTTTTCCTTCTCCTATCAATTTTCCATGGGTAATGTTATCTTAAATGAAGTAAATTCGTTTTCTTTACTAGAAACAGAAATTGCCCCCTTATGTGCGGTAACAATAGTTTTAGCAATATATAAACCAAGACCTGTACTGTTTTTACCGAGTGACCTTGATTTATCCACCTTATAAAATCTTTCAAAAATAAAGGGCAAATCATTCTTTGGTATACCCTTGCCGGAATTAGTTACAGTTAAAACCGCATTTTTACCCTCTTTTACCAAAGAAAAATTCACATACCCTTCTTCGTTGGTAAATTTAATTGCATTGTCAACCAGATTATACACAACCTGATGAATTAAATCCTTATCAGCATTAACAGTTAAGCCTTTAAGTGAGTCAAGTCCGTTAATCTGTAACTTTTTGCCTTCTATTCTTTGTTCCTGACTTATTACAATAGTGAAAAGTAATTCTCTTAGGTCAAATGTTTTGGGCCTTAAAGAAAATTCACCGGATTCAAGCCTTGACATACTAAGCATTGATTCAACCAAACGGGACAGTCTCTTAACCTCTTCTGACACAATTCCAAGGTAATATGACTGTTTTTCGGGCTCAATAGTACCGTCAAGTATTCCGTCAATAAAACCGCCGATAGTAGTCATTGGAGTTTTAAGTTCATGGGATACATTGGCAACGAAACTTTTTCGCATTCCTTCAAGTTGTGAAAGCGAGTTTGTCATCGCATTAAAAGACACCGCAAGTTCACCGATTTCATCATCGGTGGTAACGGGAATACGTTTGGAAAAATCGCCCCTTGCCATAGCCCTTGAGGCCACAGACATTTGTTTTAGCGGTTTTGTTAATCTGTAAGTCATGGCATAAATACAGAAAAACATAAGGATAATAGGCACTATTGCTGAAAAAATATAAAGCCGCGTTATGGTTGAAAGAAATTCATTAACAGTTGAAACGGATGCCGCCGCAAAAACTGTGGCGTACTGTTTCCCGCCGCTATCCTTAATCGGCATGGCGGTAATATAATGAGGATTTTTGTAAATACCAAGTGAACTCACAAAAAATTCATCAGACTTTTCTGCCGCCGAAAGTGATTTTTTTGGTATCACGGACATAGTATGCATACAAGCCTTTTTTTGTGACCATTCCTCACAACTGCAAACAGTAACCATTCCTTTACCGTCGGCAATAAAAATATCTGCATCTGATACCTTGTTTACCGTTCTCAGCATACCGTAAAACTGATTACCATCCATATTACCGTCACTGGAAAAAAAGTTGATATAATCCGCAACTTCATCGCAGGCGTTATTCAAGGTTTCGTACTTTGTTTTGGAAACATAACTGTCAAGCGCGAAGGAAAGAATTAACATCATAAATCCAAGGCTCACAATTATAATCAAAAGGGTTGCAAAAAAGTATTTCTTAAAAAGTTTTGAGCGCATTTTTATCCTCAGTTTTTCGCAGTTTCAAATTTATAACCAACGCCCCATACTGTTTTGAGCGACCATTCATCTGACACATTTTCAAGTTTTTCTCTAAGCCTCTTAACATGAACGTCAACTGTTCTTGAATCGCCATAATAATCGAAACCCCACACCTCATCAAGTAACTGGTCACGTGTGTAAACTCGGTTGGGATTACTTGCAAGGTGATAAATAAGTTCAAGCTCTTTCGGCGGAGTATCAATTCTGTTGCCGTTCACCACCAGTTCGTAATTTGTAAGGTTAATGCAGAGTTTATCATACTTAACCTCTTCTATGTTATTCTTCTTGTCCTTTTCAGAACTTCTGCGAAGCACCGCCTTGATTCTTGCTATTACCTCTTTGGTATCAAAAGGCTTGCTAACATAATCATCAGCACCCAATTCAAGACCCAAAATTTTATCAAAGGTTTCACCCTTGGCTGTAAGCATAATAATCGGTGTTTCAGAAGTTTTTCTTATCTCTCTGCAAACCTGCCAACCATCGAGCATGGGAAGCATTATATCAAGCAAAATCAGGTCAGGAGAAAATTTCTCAGCATATTTTACAGCAGTGGCACCGTCGTTAGCGACAATAGTATCAAACCCGTCTTTTTCGAGATATAAGCGCAAAAGTTCGCAAATATTTACATCATCATCCACAATCAAAATTTTATATTGCATTTTTATTCCTCCATTCCGTAGAAGCTTGTAACTAATTAATTATTTTACTATCATCAAAACAATATTACAATACTTTTATTACAAAAATATGAATAATTATAAGATTATTTTAATACAATTAAAAAGACCGCCTGTAAAGGCGGCCTGAGTTTGAAACTTATTCAGCAGTTTCTGCGTTTTCCTTCATTTTAGCAAAGCACTCACTGCAATAAACCGGACGATCATCACGCGGTACGAACGGTACGGTTGCTACACCGCCACAAGCAGCACATACTGCCTCATGCATTTCTCTCGGAGCTCTGCCTGCATTCTTGCGCTTGTCGCGGCAAGGCTTACAGCGCTGCGGCTCGTTTACAAAGCCTTTGGATTCGTAAAACTCCTGTTCTCTTGCTGTGAATACGAATTCTTCTCCGCAATCTTTGCAAACTAATGTCTTGTCTTCAAACATCTTTTTTTACCTCACTTAGGTTTAATTTTTAGCCCCGGACGGAATTGCACCGACATCTTTGTTTTTCAACGCTCTGCATTAAGCTACATGGGCATATATATACGGCAGTGCCGTTATTTACATCTTAATTTTTTTCTTACTCTTGAAAGTGAATTATCAACAGATTTTTCCGAAATACCGAGTTTTTTAGCTATTGAAGAATAATTTTCACCACCTAAAAACAACTGCAACACTTCATATTCAAGAGTTGACAGTTCAACCCTTATGGTATCCTTAAGCGATTTGAAATCTTCATTATCAAAAAAGATTTTTTCAGGGCTATTGTTATCAACCAGTTCAAGCTCATCAATAGAGGTTATAAGTTCCTGCGGGATATTCTTTTTTCTACCGTTAGCCTTAACAACGCCTATAACCGAGCGCTTAATACACAACGAAGCAAAGGTAGAAAA
>JAZTXU010000052.1:0-1577 GCA_045636565.1 Acutalibacteraceae bacterium | reverse complement strand
GTGACCATAAAGTTTATCAATCTTTACACCCTCTTTAAGCAATAAATCAATACCTATTTTAAGGGTTGCAAAGGCTGAATAAATATGTGTTCTCATAAAGTTTGCAAGGCTAAAATCAGCATTTGCCAATCTTAAAAATATGGGCACGCCCTCATCCAAATCGGTTATACCCTCGCCCGATAAATAGTTATAAGAAAGCAGGCCACCACAATCATAATTACCACTCAAAGCAGTTTTAAAAAGGTTGGTATAAATTTCACCCATATCAACCTTTTGACCCATAACCTCGTAAAACTCTGCAAAAAGCTTAACCCAACCGTTAATATCGGAGGTGCAATTATTACAGTGAGCCATAGCAACGGGCAAGCCTGACGGCGTTGTTACCATATCAATTTCTCTATGCATTGAAGGCATTTCTTCGGTTACAACCATTGCAAAAATAGAAGTTCCTGCCGAAACATTACCTGTATTTACTCTTACCGAGTTAGTTGCAACCATACCGGTGCCTGCATCACCCTCTGGCGGAGCAAACGGAATACCGGATTTTAAAGTACCTGAAACATCAAGTAAAGCTGCTCCCTCTTCTGTAAGATATCCTGCATTTTCGCCCGCAACCAAAACCTTGGGTAAAATATTTTCGATTTTCCAATTAACATTATATTTTGTGGTGAGGTTATCAAACTTTTCGGTAAAGTCTTTATAATAATTAAAGCTTTTGCTGTCAATCGGAAACATACCCGAAGCCTCACCAATACCGAGTACCTTTTCACCGGTCAACAAATAGTGAATATACCCTGCCAAAGTGGTAAAGAAATCAATATCGTTTATGTAAGGCTTTTCAGCTAAAACATCCTCATACAAGTGAGCTACGCTCCAACGCTGAGGAATATTGAAATTAAACTCTTCCGAGAGTATCTCTGCAGCCCTTGCGGTGATAGTATTGCGCCAAGTTCTAAAACGGGTAAGAAGTTTCATATCTTTATCAAAAGCTAAAAATCCGTGCATCATACCCGAAATACCAATAGCACCAACCTCGCTCAAAGCAATATTATATTTATCCTCAAAATTTTGCTTTAAATCAGCATAGCACTCGCGCATACCTTTATGTACATCACAGATATCATAAGTCCATATACCATCAACAAGCTTATTTTCCCAAACAAAGCTACCTTGAGATATAGGCTTGCGATTTTCATCTAATAAAACCGCCTTTATTCTTGTGGAGCCAAATTCTATTCCTAAAACACAATTTTTTAAATTCATAACACACCTCAAATTATTTATGATAAGCCGAGCCTTCATTAATTTTAAAACCACGGTAAATTTGTTCTAAAAGCATAACCCTGAAAAGCTGATGCGGAAAGGTCATTTTAGAAACCGAAAGTTTAAAATCCGAATCAGTTTTAATCTTCGGTGAAAGACCGTAAGAACTTCCTATTATAAAAGTAATTCCCTTTCCTGAATTTGCGAAATTTTCAATTTTTTCTGCAAACTCTGTGCTTGAAAGTTCCTTCCCCTCAATGCAAAGCGAAAAAACAGCAGAGTCTTTCAAAATGCGCTTATTTATTTCTACAGCT
>JAZTXU010000051.1:0-3012 GCA_045636565.1 Acutalibacteraceae bacterium | reverse complement strand
ACTGATATAAAAACGATAGTATATCTAACTTTTTTCTATAAAATAGTGGATATTCTCTATTGAAATATTATTATCCTCGTGATATATTACATTTAACCAATTAAAATTCAAAGGGGTTATTTTATGAAATTTCCAATTAATAGTTCGGCTATAATCGATGTTACAAAACCGCCTTATAATATTGATAATACAGGCAAAACCGATTGTACCGAGACATTAATAAAAATTCTTGATGATATTCTTATTTATCAGGTTGAGGAATTGCAGAAAACCTATGATAAGCTTGTGGAGCTCAGCTATAATAAAACCGAGGATGCATACATTGGCATTGAGGGTGGCAGAGTTGAGAACGGAAATCTTACCATCACTTTCCCCGAAAACGAGCCTGCTTCGAAGATAATTTATTTTCCTAAGGGTGAGTATCTCGTAAGCGATACTATTACATATTCACTCGATAATTTAAAGCAGAAATGGTACTGGGTGCCGAATTTTGAAAATAACAGAAATATTCACTTTTTGGGCGAATCGCGTGAAGAAACCGTGATTCGTTTGGCAGATAACAGTAAAGGCTTCTGTAAGGGAAGCGAGAAGCCTTTGATTAGCTTTTCTAACAACGAAATTGATGTTAAGAGAAATCAAGAGTTCACAAATGTTGCTTTTATGAACACTATTGAGGATATCACTCTTGATTGCGGCAAGGGTAATGAGGGCGTTGTTGGTATAAAATATGTCTCCTCAAATTGCGGAAGAATAGAAAATGTGGATATTAAAACCGAAAACGGTTATTGCGGTATTTATTTCACCAATGGTTCAAGTCAGGGTGTTTTCAGAAATATCAATATTTCAGGCTTTGATTACGGTATTGATGTTGAGTGTTCGGTTATGCTTATTTTTGATACTATTGATGTTTCAAAAAATAAGAAATCAGGTATATACACTTATTCTTCAACCATGCATTGTGATAATATAATAAGCGGAGATATACCGGCGGTTGAATATAAGCCTTGTAGTTCAGATGCAAAAAATCGAGTGGGCGATTCAAACGCTAAAACCATATCTTATGATGAGAATGCAGGCGGTAGATATTACTTTAAAGACCGTGATATTTCGTTAAAGAATATGAATCCTAATGCTATTATCTATTTTGATGAGGGTGAGCAGAGCGGTCGCTTGGGAGGTATTCCCACAAATGTGAGAAGCGAAAATGCCGAAGATTGGGCTTGTGTTGATGATTTTGGCGCTGTGGGTGACGGTGTTACTGACTCTACAAGAGCTATAAGAAAAGCTATGGAAAGCGGTAAATCAGTAATTATTTTCGGCGAGGGTGAATACCTCATAAATGGTAAAATCAAAATCCCCAAAACTGTTAAAACTGTCGATTTTATGTTCTGTTCATTGGCTTGCGGTATAAGGCTTGTTGGCGGTGAATACGATGCGGCTTTTGAGGTTTCCGAGGATAGCGAAGAGCTTTTATTTATTGAAAATCTTTCGGCTTGGGAAAAGTACAGGGGACATATTCGCCTTGTAAAGCATGCCGCAAAGCGAGATATTGTTATAAGTGATATTCACCTGATGTCTGCTTCGCTTTATTTTAACTCGGTTTCGGGTAGCAAGGTTTACCTTGATAATATCTTTTTAACTACAGGAACTTATACACCGAATGCTTGGCTTCCGGGTAAGGGCTTTGATGCGGTTTATAGCCGTATATTGCCTTATGAATTCCACGGACAAAAGGTTTACGGCAGACAGATTAACCCCGAACGTGCAGCTATTGCAATGCTTAATGACGGCAGTGAAGTTTATCTTGATTGTTTCAGAACAGAGGGTTCGGGAACAGCACTTAAATGTATAAATGGTGCTAAAACTGTTATTAATCTATTTAATGCAGGACTTGGTATAAAGTCGGCTCAAAATCCATTATTTGAAAATTTGGATGGTGAACTTGTCATAAAAGGAGCGGTTGCCTTCGGTTGTAATGCGAGTCAGGAATATAATATTTTGGTTCGCCACAATGTAAACGGTGAAATAATGGATTTAAAATGGGATGATTACGAAACCACACCCGAAGATTATATTAAATATTTAAAAGCGCGTCCGTATTCACTTACATTTGAATATAAAAAGTAAATGTTTAAATTAAAACTCGCCTCGATTTTCGTGGCGAGTTTTAATTGCTTTTAGAAGAGGCAAAGTTTTTGCGGAGACCCATTGACGAGTGCACTTACATAATAAAAATCACTACCCTAAAAAGAAGTGCTCTTTTTTGGGGTAGTGATAGTTTTGTATTATAAAAAGGTCAGTTTAAAATCCTAAAAGCTCAGTGCCTGCCTTTAACATAGTTTCTTTTTTGTCGGTTGCAAGTTCGTTTGTTGTGCCAACTGCGCCGATATAAATCTTAATTTTAGGCTCTGTTCCCGAGGGACGAACAATAAGAGAGCAACCGCTATCTAAGAAGAATGAAAGCACATTTGATTTTGGAAGTGTTATTTCGGTTTTCTCACCATTTTCGGTGTTTATAGATACCGATTGGAGATAATCGTTAATCTTTATTACCTTGTCACCGTCAATAACTGTCGGGGGATTATCTCGTAAACTTTGCATAATATTCTTGATTTTTTCCATACCTGATTGACCTTCGCAGGTGAAGCTTTTTTGTGAATCGCAGAAATAACCGAGTTTTTCGTGAATTTCATTCAAAACATCGCCCAAGGTTTTGCCAACGGTTTTATAATAAGCGGTCATTTCACATATAAGCATTGAGCCTACGACCGCATCCTTGTCGCGAGCGTAATCGCCTGCTAGGTAGCCGTAGCTTTCTTCATAACCTAAAATAAAACGCTCAGGCTCATTTTGTTCAGCTAAAATTGAAATCTGTTCACCAATAAACTTAAAGCCGGTAAGCACATTGATAAGCTTGCAACCGTGGTAATCCGCAACCTTTTGGCAAAGCTCAGAGGTTACAATTGTTTTAACTGCAACGGGTTCTTTAGGTAAAGTGCCGTTTGCTTTTCT
>JAZTXU010000050.1:0-4179 GCA_045636565.1 Acutalibacteraceae bacterium | reverse complement strand
GCTTCACCTTCTAAAAAACAGTAAATTTCGTAAACATCGTGAGTGTGCATGTAATAATTCTTTTTATCAACTTTTTGAGCAAAACTTTCAGTAGCATCTAAAAAAGAAAATCTCATAATTTATTCACCGCCTAACATAATTTTAGCATAAAATGAGTATTTTTTCAATGTTTTTATGATTTTATTTGTAATTGATTTAATTTATAAACTCGTATATAATTGTTTTAGAGTGAAAGGAGGGCTATTATGTCCAAATTTAATGTTAATGTTTTTGCTTTTGCCGATGAGGCTGACTGTATGATTGACGGTCAAATTGCGGCTTTAAAGCGCAATAATCTTAAAGGTATTGAAATAAGAAATGTTGACGGTGTGAATATTTCCGATATAACACTCGAAAAAGCAAGTGAGGTTAAAAAGAAACTTGAAGATAACGGCTTTTATGTGTGGTCATTGGGCTCGCCGCTTGGAAAAATTAATATTAAAGATGATTTTGAACCTCATCTTGAAAAATTTAAAAATAGCCTTAATATAGCAAAAGAACTCGGTTGTGAAAATATCCGTATGTTTTCTTTCTATATGCCCGAGGGAGAGGACCCTGCCATTTATAAGGAAGAGGTTTTCAAGCGACTTGCAAGATTTGTTGAAGCGGCAGAGGGTAGCGGAATTAATCTTTGCCATGAAAACGAAAAGGGCATTTACGGTGATATTCCAAAGCGTTGCCTTGAAATACACAAGGCATTCCCGCAGATTAAGGGAATATTTGACCCCGCTAACTATGTTCAGTGCGGCGTAGATACACTTGAAGGCTGGGAGCTTTTGAAGGATTACATTTATTATCTTCACATTAAGGATTCTTTAAAGGATGGCTTCGTGGTTCCCGCAGGTGAGGGTGACGGTAATGTTGAATTTATAATTAAAGATTACATTGAGCGTGGCGGTAAGGCAATAACCATTGAACCGCATCTTACTGTCTTCGATGGCTTAAAGGCTCTTGAGCGCGAGGGTGAAACAAGCGCGGTGGCAGAGTTTAAATACCCCGATGCCAACACAGCATTTGATGCTGCTTGTAATGCAGTAAATAAAATTTTAAGGAGTTAAAATTATGAATATTGGGGCACAGTTTTACACTATCAGAGATTTTTGCAAAGATACCGATTCTTTTGCCGAATCATTAAAAAGAGTGGCGGATATCGGTTATAAATATGTTCAGATTTCGGGCACCTGCGATTATGAACCACAGTGGCTTAAAGAAAATCTTGATAAAAACGGGCTTAAGTGTGTTATTACACATATATACGCTGATAATATAATCAACAAAACCGATGAAATTATAAAAAATCACGATATATTTGATTGTAAAAACATAGGTCTTGGATGGTATAATTTTGATACAGAGGACAAAGAGGAAAATTACAAGAATTTCGTGAATACATATAAGTCTGTTGCTGAAAAAATCAAGAATGGTGGCAAGTATTTTATGTATCACAATCACCATTTTGAGTTTATAAGGATGAATGGTAAAACAATTCTTGAACGTATATGCGAAGATTTTTCGCCCGAAGAAATGGGTATCACTCTTGATACATTCTGGGTACAGACCGCGGGAGGTGACCCTGCGGCGTGGTTGGAAAAACTTTCGGGCAGAGTTCCTTGTATTCATCTAAAGGATATGGCTTACGGCAATAAAATGTCGGTTATAGGCGAAGGCAATATGAATTTTGACCGCATTTTTGAAAAGGCAGAAAAAAGCGGCACAAAATATATGCTTGTTGAACAGGATGATTGCAATGGCGAAAATCCTTTCGACTGTTTAAAACGCAGTTACGAATATCTTAAATCAAAAGGATTTGAATAATATGTGGCATCAAAGATTAGAAAAATTAAATTTGCCTGAGCTTTTATCAAGAGAAGAAATGCTCAATATTCTGCAACAAGAGGAATATGGTTTTATGCCACCTGAACCCGATAAAATCAAATGGGTTGAGGATGAGAATTATAGACCCGGTATTTATTGTGCAGGCAAGGCAAGTATTAAAAAAATCAATGCGGTATGTACTATAAACGGTAAAGAATTTTCATTTCCGTTTTATTGCTCGTTACCTTCAAAACCGGGCAAGCATCCGTTTTTTGTGAGTGTAAATTTTCGCGATAATATTCCCGATTTATATTTGCCGGCAGAAGAAATAAATGATAACGGCTTTGCTTTTTTATCATTCTGTCACAATGATGTAACAAAAGATAATGACGATTTTACAGACGGTCTTGCAAGTGTTCTTTTTGAAAACGGCAAACGCTCTGCCACAGACTGCGGAAAAATTGCGATGTGGGCTTGGGCGGCACAAAGATTGATGGATTATGCCGAGACTATATCGGATGTTTTGGATTTAAACCGTGCGGTGGTTTGCGGTCATTCCAGACTCGGAAAAACTGCTCTTTTAGCAGCGGCTACCGACGAACGCTTTAAGTTTTGTTATTCTAACGATTCGGGTTGCAGCGGTGCGGCTATTACAAGAAACAAGCAGGGTGAAACGGTAAAGTTTATATGTGAAGCATTTCCTTTTTGGTTTTGTGAAAATTATAAAAAATATATTGATAATGAAACCAATATGCCGTTTGACCAACATTTTCTTATAGCTTCGATTGCTCCGAGACCTGTTTGTGTTGGTAGCGCAACGGCGGATTTATGGGCAGATCCTGAATCGGAATTTTTAGCCTGCATTGCCGCATCGAAGGCTTACGGTGAAAACGGTTTTGTTTTCGAGGATAGGAAGATAAAATCGGGTGACAAATTTTTTGAAGGTAATATAGGTTATCATCTGCGCGAGGGTGAACACTATTTTGGTCGAGAAGATTGGCAAAGATTAATTGAATTTGCAAATAAACACATTTGAATTTAATTAAAGGAGTTTTAGTTATGGAAAATAAAGTTAAATTAGGAATTATTGGTATCGGCAATATGGGTACGGGTCATATGGGTAATGTTATCGCAGGAAGATGCCCTGATTTAGAGCTTGTAGCAGTAGCAGATAATAACCCCGACCGTATTGCGTGGGCTAAGAATAAATATGAAGTTGAAGCAGAAGAAAAGGCAGAGCTTAATTACTTTGATGATGCTATTGAAATGCTTGATAGCGGTCTTATTGAGGCTTGTATTGTAGCAGTTCCTCACTATGACCATACTGTATATGCTATTGAGTGTATGAAGCGCGGTATTCACGTTATGGTTGAAAAGCCCGCCGGTGTTTACACAAAGGCAGTTCGTGAAATGAACAAGGTATCGGAAGAACACACGCAGGTTGTTTTTGGTATGATGTTTAATCAGCGCACAAACTGTTTATACAGAAAATTAAAGGAAATGATAGATTCAGGAGAATATGGTAATATTCGCCGCACAAATTGGATTATTACCGATTGGTATCGCCCTCAGGCTTATTATGATTCAGGTAATTGGCGCGCTACTTGGTCGGGCGAAGGCGGCGGTGTGCTGCTTAATCAATGCCCCCATCAGTTGGATTTGTGGCAATGGCTTTGCGGTATGCCCAAAAAGGTTTCTACTAATATGCACTTTGGCAAATGGCACGATATCGAGGTTGAAGATGATGTTACAACCTATGTTGAATATGAAAACGGCGCTACAGGTGTGTTTATAACCTCTACAGGTGATGCAAAGGGAAGTAACCGCCTTGAAATTCAAATGGATAAGGCTAAATTTGTTGCCGAAAATGATCAGCTTTGGATTGATGAATATGAAATGACCGAACAGGAATTTTCAAGAACGAACAAGGAGTTATTCGCTACTGTAAAAAGTGAAAAGCGCCTTATTGAAACTGATGGCAAAAACGAACAGCATATTGGTGTTCTTAATGCCTTTGCAGGTGCTATTCTTCGCGGTGAGCCGTTGGTGGCAAACGGAGTTGAGGGTATAAACGGACTTACACTTTCAAACGCAATGCACCTTTCTGCTTTCCTCGGCAAGCCGGTTGAAATTCCTTTTGATGAAGACCTTTACTATGAAGAACTTATGAAACGCGTTGCCTCTTCAAGAAGAAAGACAGAGGTTAAGGCAGTTTTTGCAGATACTACAAATACATACGCCGGTAATAAATAATATTACATAAATTTTCGGGAGAATGATTATGGAAAATTTAAAAATCGGTATAATCGGAATAGGTAATATGGG
>JAZTXU010000049.1:0-6695 GCA_045636565.1 Acutalibacteraceae bacterium | reverse complement strand
GCATGGTATCAGTCTCACGCTTTGCAGGAGCTCCACAATGAGGACAGGTGGTATTAACCCAATCGGTCATCTTAGCTAAAGGTGATTCGCCGTTATCAGTAGGCTCATAAGAATCAACATTAGGAAGCACCAAAGGAAGCTCGCTCTCATCAAGCGGTACATAACCGCACTTCTCGCAGTAAACCATAGGAATTGGTTCGCCCCAATATCTTTGACGAGAGAAAACCCAATCACGAAGTTTATAGTTAGTTTTAACAGAGCCTATTCCCTTTTCTGTCAACCATTCTTGAATCTTTTTCTTTGCATCTTCAACAGAAAGACCGTTAAGGAAATCAGAATTTACAAGCACGCCGGTTGCACAATCTGTAAATGCGGCAGACTGCACGTCTTCACCGCCAGCAACAACCTCGATAATAGGAAGACCGAATTTCTTAGCAAACTCCCAGTCACGGGTATCGTGAGCAGGAACTGCCATAATAGCACCTGTACCGTAAGAAATAAGAACATAGTCAGAAATAAAAATCGGAATTTCGGTATTATTTACGGGATTAATAGCAGTAACACCGTCTAATTTAACACCGGTTTTATCCTTTGCAAGTTCTGTTCTTTCAAAGTCAGATTTCTTGGAAGCCTCGGTCTGATATGCTTTAACCTCATCAATATTAGTGATTTTATCTGCCCATTTAGCGAGTAACGGATGCTCGGGAGACATAACCATATATGTAGCACCGAAAAGTGTATCGGCACGGGTTGTGAAAATGTCAAAAGAATCACCAATATTGGTGTTAAATGTTACCTGAGTACCATATGAGCGGCCAATCCAATTACGTTGCTGAGTTTTAACACGCTCAATAAAGTCAACATCCTCAAGACCATCAAGAAGCTTTTCAGCATACTCGGTAATCTTAAGCATCCACTGACTCTTTTCTTTATGAATAACCTCGCTGCCGCAACGCTCGCAAACACCGTTTACAACCTCTTCATTTGCAAGAACGCATTTACAAGATGTACACCAGTTAACATTCATCTGTGTTTTATAAGCAAGACCCTTTTTGAAAAGTTGTAAGAAAATCCACTGAGTCCACTTATAGTAAGCGGGATCTGTGGTATCAACCTCACGGCTCCAGTCAAAAGAGAAACCTAATGATTTCAACTGTCTCTTAAAGTTAGCAATATTATTTTCTGTAACAATAGAAGGATGAATGTGATTCTTTATTGCAAAGTTTTCGGTAGGAAGACCGAAGGCATCCCAACCCATAGGATAAAGTACATTGTAACCCTGAAGTCTCTTCTTACGGCTAACAATATCAATCGCAGTATAAGAACGAGGGTGACCTACATGAAGACCTTGACCTGAAGGATAAGGGAATTCAACGAGTCCATAAAACTTAGGTAATGTATAGTCATTCTTTGCAGCAAAGGTTTGTTTTTCATCCCATATATCTTGCCACTTTTTTTCAATTTCGCTGTAATTATAATCTCTCATGATTATTCCTCCTCAATATTTTCAAGAATTTCACTCACATTAATATGAGTACCATCCGACCACATTCTATCTAAACCATAATACTCACGTTCGTTTGGTGTGAATATATGAATAATTACCTCGCCGTAGTCAAGAGCAATCCAACCTGTGGATTTGCCTTCAATATGATGTGGCATAACGCCGTTCTCTTTTAATTTTTCCTCAACTTCATCACCGAGCGCTCTTAAATGGGTTGAAGATGTTGCGGTACATATTAAAAAGTAATCACAAAGCACGGTTAAATCGGCTATTTTAATAGCTGACAACTGCTTTCCTTTCTTTTCATTAAGGGCGTTAGCAGCAATTTTAATAAGTTCTAAACCTTCCATTATTTTTCTCCTTTCAGGCAATATTCATTATAAGCGTCAACAGTATCAGGATGAATTGCCCGTTTTTGTTCAACTAAATCTGTAATCGAATACTGTAAAGCATAAATAAATGCCTTATCAAGCGATTCATCAACATATCCTCTGATAATATCAACATCTGGATAATCGCGGTCAAGCGATGTAAAATCGGCTAGATAAAGAATTTTAGCGGTAAGAGACATATCTGATTTCGCAGTAGTGTGATATCTCACAGCATCTAAAATCTCTTCATCTGTAATTCCTAAAATATTGCGAAGATAAGCTTCGCCTGAAATTGCATGCCAAAGTTTTTTAGCATTTTTCTCAACAACACTCAGCATTATACCAAAGGTTTCAAATAATTTCAAGTGTTCATCATCGGGAGAATTTTTAGTAATATCGTGAAGTAATCCTGCCAAATAACACTTATCAATATTTCCGCCATATTTTACTGCAAGTCGTTTAGCCTCTTCAGCAACGCAAAGAGAATGATTATATCTTTTCTCGTTAAGACGGGATTTTAAAATTATTTTGTATTTTTCAATTATTTCGTTATTCAACATATACTCCCCTGTTTAAAAGAAATTCATATATCTTTTTAGGCATTAATTCTTTATAATTTTGAAAATTGTTTCTGATTTCAGTTGAAGAAATTGCAGAAATAATTTCGTTTTTTACGATTAATTTCATTCCTATCTTTCTAAAAGAATCGACACTGTTTTCAAATAATTCGTTATCAGTATCTGACCTTTTGAAAACCATAAAAGGAACTAATTTCATCAATTCCTCATATTTATACCATTTAGGAAAATATACAAGCATATCTCCGCCACAGACAAAGATAAAATCATCGTTGGGATATTTTTCCTTTAACAGTATGACAGTATCATAACTGTAACTTTTACCTTCACGCTCAAATTCAATAAGGCAAACTTCAGCTTTACTGAATTCCTTCGCTACAATACGGCACATTTCGATTCTTGTTTCATCATCTGCCATATAGTCGCATATTTTGTGAGGAGGTATTTTATCCGGCATTACGAGGATTTTATCAACCGATTTATCATTTTGAAGTGCACAAAGCATCTCGTAGTGACCTATATGAAACGGATTAAAAGTTCCGCCGAAAATTGCGGTAAAACCCATTATTTCACCAACTTAATAGTCTTATTATTTTTGCTTTCTTTATATAAAATAAATTTAGAACCGATTACCTGAACAACATCGCTGTTTGTTCGTTCTGCCAGAATTTCTGCAGTTTCTCTGACAGTAGTGGGACAGGTTTCAAGTATTCTCATTTTGATTAATTCGCGTGCTTCCAAAGCATCTGCAACCTGCTTTACGGTATTTTCATTAATACCGCCTTTACCAACCTGCAAAATTGTTTCGTAGTCATTAGCCATTCCGCGAAGTTGCGCGCGTTGTCTACTATTTAACATAAATATAATACCTGCTTTTCTTTAAATGTATTTTTGTAATTCTTCCCTAAATAGTCTTAAGGCTTTTCCTCTGTGACTAATACTGTCTTTCTCTTCGGCAGATAAGTGGCCAAAACAACCTTTTTCGCTTATAAATAGCGGGTCATAACCAAAACCGCAAGTGCCTGATTCCTCAAAAGCAATATGACCGTGACATTCACCTCTAACGGTAAACTGTCTGCCGTCAGGAAAAACACAAGCAATAGCCGCAACATAGTAAGCGGTACGCTGTTCCATAGGTACGCCGTCAAGCTCATTTAAAATCTTTTTGTTGTTATCATCATCGTTTCCGTGACCGCCGGAATATCTTGCAGAGTATATTCCCGGAGCACCGCCCAGGAAATCTACACAAATGCCCGAATCATCTGCAACGCTTATATATCCGGTCTCATTTAAACCTGCCTTAGCCTTTAAAATAGCATTTTCTTCAAAGGTAGTACCGGTTTCTTCAATATCCTCTAAAGGTTTGTCCAAATCACGCTCACATACGACCTCAAAGCCCATCGGCTCAAGGATACGAGAAAGTTCTACTAACTTTTTCTGATTTTTAGTTGCAATAAATACTTTCATAATTATTCCTCGTCATCAAAAATACCATCGGTAAATTCTTTTGCGTTAAAAGGTTGTAAATCATCAACACCTTCACCAACGCCGATAAACTTAACGGGAATGTTAAGTTCGTTTTTAATGGGAATTATAATACCACCCTTTGCGGTACCGTCAAGCTTTGTTAAAACAATACCGCTAATATTAGTAACATTATTAAATTCTTTAGCCTGATTTACTGCGTTTTGACCGGTTGTGGCATCAAGTACAAGCAAAGTTTCCATAGAAGCATCGGGCAATTCTCTTGCGATTACGCGGTTGATTTTTGCAAGCTCATCCATAAGGTTTTTCTTATTGTGAAGTCTGCCTGCGGTATCGCAAATAATAACATCTGCACCGTGCGCTTTAGCGGATGCAATGGTATCAAAAACAACAGATGCAGGGTCGGTTCCCTCAACGCTCTTAACCATAGTAACACCTGTGCGCTCTGCCCAGATGCCCAATTGGTCAATAGCGGCAGCACGGAAAGTATCAGCCGCACCTAAAACAACCTTTTTACCTTCTGCCTTGAGTTGAGCGGAAATTTTGCCAATAGAAGTGGTTTTACCAACGCCATTTACTCCAATTACAAGGATTATAGAGGGTTTTGTTTCGATTTTTAGACCCTCATCTTCACCCAACATTTCAATGATAATTTCTTTCATAAGAACCTTGATTTCATTTGGGTCGGTAATACCATTTTCTTTGATTTTTTTCCTCAAACTGTCACAAATTTCGCCGGCTGTTGTCACACCAATGTCGGACATGACAAGGATTTCTTCAAGTTCTTCAAATAAATCCTCATCGATTTTTGTAAAAGAGTTTACAATATTTGTAACACCTTGTGCAATAGAATTTCTGGTCTTTTTAAGACCTTCTTTAATTTTACTGAAAAAGCCCATTTAATCACCTTAAAAATTTAAATTAAGCACCCTGATTTGCCTGTAATAATTTGTTTTCAAGCTCTGCAACATTAAGTTCAAGCAGTTTTGTAATACCCTTTTCTTGCATTGTAACACCGTAAAGCATATCTGCAGCTTCCATAGTTCCTCTTCTGTGGGTAACACATATAAACTGTGTGGCAAATCCTGATTGCTTCATATAATCAGCAAAACGGTCAACATTTATATCATCAAGTGCGGTATCAACCTCATCCAAGAAGCAGAAAGGCGGAGCATTTACACGCATAATTGCAAAGTAAATTGAAAGCGCAATAAGTGCTTTTTCGCCACCTGAAAGACCGTCAAGACTCGGTACATTTTTACCAGGAAGTTTAACATTAATATCAATACCGCTTTCGAGAATATTATCAGGATCTGAAAGTGAAAGACTTGCTTCTCCGCCACCGAACAATTCAGTGAATGTTGTAGCAAAGTTTGCACTGATTTTTTGGAAACCGTCGGTAAAAATATCACGCATTTGAGTGGTTAACTGATTTATGAGTTTATTTAGTTGAGAGCGTGAAGTTTCAACATCTTCAATTTGAGCGGATAAGAAATCATATCTTTCCTTAACCTCTTTGTATTCCTCAATAGCCGAAACATTAACATTACCAAGATTTCTGATTTTTCCTTTAATCTCAGCAAGTGTGCGCTTTGCCTCCCCGGGATGTTCAGGTTCTTCGGCAATCTTTTCAGCTTCACTTCTTGTTAACTGATATTCGTCATAAAGTCTTCTGATAACTTCATCATATTCACGAAGCATTACTTCTTTACGCTCGGTAAGACGTGCTAACTCACCGCCAATTTGCTCACGGCGCATAGTTTTCTCACGTTCACTGTTACGAAGCTCAACTCCTGCCTTTTCGGTAAGGTTACGTTTTTCAATCATATCGGCAATAGAATTTTCACTGATTCCGATTTTCTCTTTAAGTGAAGCGATTTCACACTCAACCACTTTTATTGTTTCGTTCAATTGATTGTTTTTAGCGTTAATACCTATAATTTCATTATCAATTTGTAAAACACGTTTTTCACGAGTTGCCATTAAATCACTAAGGGATAAAGCTGCATTTTTAAGTTGTTCAATATCCTTTTCGGTTTCAATAATTGAAAGCTTGGCAGTTGTAATATCGCCCGTTAATTTTTCACGGGTTTCGTTAAGAGAATCTCTGCCACCGGTCATCCTGTCAATCTCTGCTTGTAATTCAGTCTTTCTACTATCAAGCTCGGCAATTTTTACTGCTGCTTCGGTAGACTGAACCTTTAATATTTCAAGCTTTTGCTCGCCAGACATTTCTTCATTCTTAATCTGAGTTAAAGCGGCGTTTACATTAGCACGCAAATCTCCGATACGCTTTAATTCTGCAAGCGCACGGATTTTATCTTCATTTACAGTTGTTAATTCCGCCTTCGCAGCAGTAATATCAGCATCAACACGGTTAACTTCTTCATTAGCAGCGGTAAGTTTTGAATTTAATTCCTCAGCCTTTGAGTTGAGTTTTTTAATATCTGTTTCGATTTTTTCAATATCAGATGCTCGGGAAAGTAAGCCTGCATTTTTAATTAACGAACCACCGGTAAGCGAGCCACCGGGATTAATTACCTGACCATCAAGGGTTACAACCTTAATTCTATAGCCAAACTTTTTAGCAATAGTAGCCGCAGAATCAATATCCTCTGCCACAACCGCACCGCCTAAAAGGTAGTTTATAATTTCGCGGTACTTGGAATCACATTCAACAAGCTCGGAAGCAATGCCAACGAAACCGAACATATTCTCAAAGCCGTGTTCCTTAAATTCTCGTGCCTTAATTGTAGC
>JAZTXU010000048.1:0-17865 GCA_045636565.1 Acutalibacteraceae bacterium | reverse complement strand
TATTATTAAACAGGCGGCGAAGCAATGGTTTATATAACCGGTGATATGCACGGTGACCTTGAAAGACTTTACGATAAAGAGTTTAGAAAATTAAAACGCGGCGATATTCTTATTGTGTGCGGTGATTTTGGGTACATTTTTGATGGATCCAAGCAAGAAAAAGAAGTTATAAAGTGGTTTGCAAAGCGTAAATTTATAACAGCCTTCGTAGAAGGTACGCATGACAATCTTGACAAAATAAGCCGTTGTCGCGAAACTGTATGGAAGGGCGGTAAGGTACACCGAATAAAAGGTAATTTATTGCACCTTGCACGCGGACAAATTTTTAACATAGAAGGCAATAGTTATTTCACCTTTGGTGGTGGCGAGAGCACCGACAAGGATATGCGTGTAGCACAAGGCTTTTGGTGGCGAGAAGAAGAGCCAACACCTGCCGAAATGGCCGACGGAGCTCGAGTTCTTGATGAGGCGGGTTGTAAGGTTGATTATATAATCACGCACGAACCACCTTCTCGTGTGAAAAGTGCTATGCTTTTGCGTCGTGGTGACGCTGATAGTGTTAACAAGCTTAACGGCTATCTTGAAGAAATTGGTCGGTCGTGCGACTATAAGCATTGGTTTTTTGGCTCGTTGCACGAAGACCGTGTAATTACCGAGCATCATACCTGCGTGTTTAGAAAATTGTTACCGATTGCATTAGACGCTAAAAACTTGTAATTTTAATTGTTTTGTGATATAATGTTTTAATCATATTGTTTATGGAGGTCGTTATGATAGATATCGACAGACTGTGTCCAAGTTGTATGAATGACAACGGCGGCGAAAAAATATGTAGCATATGCGGAGCAAATATGTCAATTCAAAATGACGGTGCACATTTGCCCATAAAGTTTATGCTTTCAGAAAGATACGTTATAGGAAAAACCGTTAGCATTAATGCAGAGGGTATAACCTATATTGCGTGGGATACTGCGTCAGATACTGCGGTAAATATAAAAGAGTATTATCCCAAGGGTATTTCTGTGCGTAATCCTGATAAGACGGTATCGGTAATAGCGGGTAACGAGTTTTATTATAATGAAGGACTTATGGACTTTATAGATATAAACAAAAAGCTTGTTGCCACAGAACTGCCATCTGTAATACCGGTGCTTACCGTTTTTGAAGAGAACGGTACTGTTTATGCCGCAACACCCATAATATCAGGAATAACGCTAAGCAGTTTTCTTGACAAAAATGGTGGAAGCCTACGTTGGGAGCAGGCACGCCCGTTGTTTTTACCCCTTATAGATACTATTAAGGGTCTTCACGAAATGGGTATAATACACGGAGGTATCTCACCCGAAACCATAATGGTAGGTAGAGATGGTAAATTGCGCTTTTCGGGAATTTGTATTCCTCGTTTGCGCATGGCAAATTCCAATGGCCTTGCGGAACTTTACAGCGGTTATGCCGCATCAGAACAATACGGCAAGCAAGAGGAAAAAATTGGCGAGGCATCGGACGTATATGGTCTTAGCGCGGTACTGTTTCGCGTTATAATCGGTACGGTTCCTCCTTCGGCCGAGGTTAGACTTGAGCAAGATTCGTTGACTATTCCTGCACGTTTTGCCGACGAATTACCTCGTCAGGTTTTGGTTGCTATGGCAAACGGTATGCAAATAAATGCTCAAAACCGCACAAAGAATATTGACACCTTTAAAAACGAACTGGTTTACGGGGAAACACAAGAAAATATACGCCGTGCGGCAAGCAATCGCGAGGCAAGCAAACCCGTAAAATCGACCGAGAGTAAAAACGCGTCAAAGGGTAAAGGAAGCAGTGTGAAATATGCTGCAATTTCTGCCGGTGTTACGGCAGCGCTATTTTTGGTTATTGCGGTCGTATTGTGTTTTATTTTTAAAGATGAAATTTTTGGCACAGGCGATCCAACTTTTAACAATTCGGAGTTCGCTTCTATGCCCGAGGTTGATATAATTGGCGACGTAGATCCCAATGCTGCCGAATCAATTATTTTGTATGAGGTTCCTAACCTTGCCGGTAAATATTTTTACCAATTAGAGGATGAAGAAGATTACGAACGCTTTAAGTTTGTTATTAAGGGAAAAGAATTTTCCGATAAGTATGAGCGCGGTATGATTTGTGCTCAATCGGTAGCAGCCGGTACACCCGTTAGAAACGAAACCGAAATTCAAGTTACCATCAGCCTTGGACCAAAGGAAATTACCGTTCCAAACGTTGAAGGTCTTGATGAAATGAGCGCAAAGCTGGAGTTGCTTAAAAAAGGTTTCTTGTACGAGAATATAATAGTTGAAGAAAAGTACGATTCTGATAAAGCACCAGGTGTAGTAGTGCTTCAAACACCCGAATATAACGAAAGCGTTAACGCTGAAATTTTGATAACTATATATATTAACTCCTATAAGGAAGAAGAGGTTGAGCCGGGTAGCGATGACGAAAACGACTACGGCGGCTATGATGATTATTTTAATAACTGATATCTAATGGAGCGAGGTGAGCCTGTTGGTTACAATTTTGCTTGCTGTATACAATGGCGAAAATTACTTAAAAGAGCAGATTGAGTCGTTGCTTGGCCAAACTGTAAATGATATTAAGATTATTATTCGTGACGATGGCTCAACCGATAGTTCTGTAGATATAATAAACAATTTTTGTGCTAAATATCCCGATAAAGTGTCTTGTATCAGCGGTGATTCTACGGGTAGCGCCAAAACAAATTTCGCCTGTCTTTTAGAGGCTTGCGATGATGATTACATAATGTTTTGCGACCAAGATGACGTGTGGTATCCGAACAAGGTTGAGCAAACCTTGAAAATAATGAAAGATACCGAGTCAGGAAACAAAGATTTACCGGTTTTAATACATACTAATTTAGCGGTTGTGGACGAAAAACTTAATGTTATTTCAAATTCGTTTTTTGATTTTCAAAAAATAAGTTGTGTTATGCCATTGTCTCAACTGTTGGTGCAAAACAATGTAACAGGTTGTACTGTTATGATAAATCGTGCACTAAAAGAAAAATGCGGCGCAATACCCAATGATTGTATAATGCATGATTGGTGGTTAGCGCTTGTAGCAACGGCGTTTGGTAAGGTTAATTATACACAAGAAGCAACAATGTGTTATCGTCAGCATGCGGGTAATCAGGTTGGGGCTAAGGCATCATACGGCTTGGCCTTTATAAAAAGAAAGCTTGCTACACTAGACGAGGTTCGTAAAAATTACAACGCTACATATACTCAAGCCAAAGCGTTTCTTGAGTGCTATGGCGCAAGTTTAAGCCAAAGTCAATACGATATGATTAAAACATATTGTGAAATTCCTCAAATGTGTAAATTTAAGAAAATAAGAACTATAGAAAAATATGGTTTCAAAAAATGCACGCGACTTCGTGTTATTGGTCAGTATATACTGATGTAGAAAGGGAAAATTATGAAGATTTTTAAAAATGCATTAGCTATTGTAATATGCCTGTGCCTAGTGCTTGGTTTGGTAGGTTGTGGAGACGAATACGATAATTTTGACCCTATGGGTGTGCGTATTGTAGAGTCAATAGGTGGTATACAGTACGAAACTGTAATTGAAGATAAAAAAACAACCCAAAAAATGTGGAAAATCTTTGATACTCTTGTGATTGATGATGAAACCAAAGCAGAAATGGGTGCTGCATATCTTTATATGTGCTTTTATAACGAAGACCAATCAACTTTAGGAATATTTACCATATACGAAAACGGTGCGTGCTGTTTGGGTGAAGATTTTAGAACATTTTATACCGTAGAAGATGGCGAAAACGTATATTTAGAATTATGTAATATTTATACCGATTACGCAGCAAAAAACAAAGATAACGAATCAAAGTAAACAAAAAATCCCTCATCAAAATGATGAGGGATTAATTATTGTTATAATATTATAAGTTCTTTTTTGCTTTTTGTTAGGTTTATGCAGCCATCTTCGGTAACGTATACCATATCTTCAATTCGAACACCAAACTTGTTTTCAAGGTAAATTCCCGGTTCTACCGTTACCACGTTACCAACCTGTAAAACAGCGGTATTGTTGGGGCTAAGATTTGGCGCCTCGTGAACGTCAATACCAACACTGTGACCAAGTGCGTGACCAAAGCAGCCCTTGTAACCTGCGTCGTAAATAATATCGCGTGCAATCTTGTCTATATCACCGCAAATAGCACCCGCTTTGATGTTTTCTATGGCATTTAGCTGTGCTTTTAGTGTTGTATCATAAACAAACTTTTGCTCGTCGCTTATACTTCCAACCGCAACTGTACGGGTCATATCGCTGCAATATCCGTTTACAATTGCGCCAAAGTCCATAGTGATAAAATCGCCGTTTTCTATTCTTTTATCGGTGGGCACACCGTGAGGCAGGGAAGAGTTTTTGCCCGACACAACAATAAAATCAAAAGCAACCCCCGTAGCCCCTAGACCTCGCATAAAGAATTCCATATCAAGCATAATTTCACGTTCGGTTTTGCCTATTTGTATACGCGGTAAAATATAGTCGAGTGTTTGCTCGGTAAGGGATTGCGCTTGGCGGATAAATGTTAACTCGGCTTCAGATTTCACAGCGCGCATTTTATCAAGATTTAAATCTAAAACATTATCGGTAGAAATGGTTATTTCTTCAAAAACTTCACTTAAATATTTATGTCTAGTCAGCGGTGTGTGTGAAGCCTCGACAAAAATAGTTTTAATGTTTTGTGATTTGCAAAATTCGTAAATGCCTTTATCGCCTTTGTCGTAAAGCACAACCTCGCAACTGTTTACGGTTTGCTTTGCCTTTTCGAAATATCTAAAGTCTATAAAGAAAACAGCCTTTTGCCCGGTTATTAAAACCGTTCCCGCGCTGGAATTAAAGCCGGTCAAATAAAAACGGTTGGAGCCGCTTGATATTAAAAAGGCTTCATCATCTTTTAAAACTTCTTGTAATTTTAAAATGCGTTCATCTATCATTTTATCACCTTAAAAATTTGTTTACACAAAAGAGTAATTAATTTTAATATTTCAAAATATAATATAATTAACTGATGTCACGGCAATAGTCGTGAATAAGCCGACAGTTGTTACTTAAAATACTACTTGGGCGCAATCCAAAGGCGGATTGCGCCCAAGACCATTTTATAAAGCAGATTTTATAGCCGCGAGCAATTCGTCATATTCTTCAAAAGCTTGAAGCTGAGGGTAGTCCTTTTTGATTTGCTCGGTAGATTTAAAGAGAAAACCTGCCTTGCTGGCAAGTATCATACCAAGGTCATTAAAGCTATCGCCTGCAGCGATGGTATCAAAGCCGCAGGATTGAAGCGCCTTTACAGTTGTAAGCTTCGATTTTTCGCAACGCATTTTATATCCTGTGATTTCACCGTTTGGTGCTACTTCTAGGGTGTTGCAAAAGATGGTTGGCATGCCGAGTTTTTTCATAAGAGGCGCAGCAAACTGTTCAAAGGTATCACTTAAGATGATAACCTGTGTAAGACTACGAAGTTCATCTAAAAACTCTTTTGCGCCATCCATAACGTCAATTTTTTCAATACCCGCTTGTATCTCTTTAAGACCTAAATTATGCTCTTTTAAAATATCAAGACGATATTTCATTAACTTATCATAATCGGGCTCATCGCGGGTGGTGCGTTTAAGCTCAGGTATGCCTACTTCATTTGCAAATGCAATCCAAATTTCGGGGACTAATACGCCCTCCATATCTAAACAAACTACGTTCATAATTAACTCCTTAAATTATAATAGATGTACCGGTAAATCATGGTCTTTTACATGAAGAACACGGAATTTTTCTTCGTGAATATTTGATGTAGCGGCTTTGGGAACAACGACCTCTTTAACAACAGTTTCTTTAATAACTGTTTTAGTCTTTAAAAGCTCGGTGTAAATGCGATTAACCTCAGACTTGTTTTCTACGTTTATAACCGAAGCGGTAATTTGTGCAAATTTCAATTCTTTTTCCGCCGCAACCCTACGATAACCATCAACTAGCCATACGTCACCCTTTGCTGTTACCGCTACTAAAACAGGGCATAAAACACCACGTTTTGAAATGCTTGCCTTGATGGTTTCGACGTCGTCGGGTGTTTTTGCTACCGAAAGTAGACCAATATTATCTAGCGAAAACTTTGTTATAACGCCATCGTTAGTTGTTGTAGTTTTTTGGTTTGCCGTGGCGTTTACTGCACGGGCAATGCTGTTTTTACCTATTGACAAGTGAAACAACCTCCTCGGTGAGTGCTTTATATTCTTTTGCGCTTCGTGCCGACGGCTTGTAAACCGCTACCGGCAAAGATGCGTCCTGAGCCCATTCGATAGAGCTGTCGGTACGGATATAGTTTTTAAACATATGTACGCCGTCGGTGTTTTCTAGTGCGTCAACGGTTTGTTTAAAGTAGTTTTTGCGTGTATCAACCTTTGTAACCGCAACACCCAAAAGTGAAATATCGGCGTTAATTTGCTTAACGGTTGCAAAAAACTCAAACATATTTGCAAGACCAAAAAGTCCCCACGGGCTTGCCTCGACCGGAATTATTAGGTAGTCGGATGCACAAAGCATATTCATAACCCAACCGCCCAAGGTAGGTGGCGCATCCATTAATATAAAGTCGTATTTGTTTTGCTCTTTAATATTTTTTAAAGAGTTTCGCAAAATGAATTCTCGTTGCCATTTTGAAAATAGGTCGAACTCAATATTACTCATAAGGCTTGACGACAACACGGCATCTAAATTTTCGTATTTAGTAGCGGTTATATAATTTTCAATGTCGTCACTATTTGTAACAGCGGTATAGATGTTGTTGCCGTTTTGAGCGCAGTCTAAAACTTGATCCTCCGAAAAGAGAGAAAGAGATAAATTCATTTGCATATCGCCGTCAATCATCAAGACTTTATAGCCCATTTTAGAAAGCTCATAACCCACGTTACAGCATGTGGTTGATTTACCGCTGCCGCCCTTGTTATTAGCAAAACAAATTGTTGTAGTTTTCAAGGCAAATACACTCCTATATGACTATAATATAGTTATATTTATTATAAATTTAAATAATGTTAATGTCAACAGTTTATATAGCACATTCACACAGTTAGAGCGTTTTTCGTAATATATAAAGGGGTGAAAACAATGAGAAATTCAAATTGTAATACACGTGTTGATTGTGCGTTTTTAGCAATTGCGGCGGCCGTTATTGTAGGCATTGTTGCGGCAATAGCGCAATTTACCGCAATTGTTACCTTTACAACCGTATTTTATATAGTGGCGTTTGGTGTGGCGGTGTTGTTTTTGGCGGTGCTTCTTGCGATGGTTCCCGTGCTTTATAGAATGTCGTGTCAAAGCTGTTGCGGTTCTAATATAAAACTTGCCACGATAGGAATACTTGGAACCATTGTAACGTCAATAATTTTAATAGCTGTCGGTTTTGCTGCAACAAGCGTTTTAGGCGCAATATTTGTAGGCCTGCTAGCAGGATTTTTCACACTTGTGGTAACAAGTATTGCCTGCACTATAAACTGCGCTAGTGAATGTAGATATAATAACGAAATTTAAAACGAATGGTTGCAGCACAGGCTGTAATTAAATAACATTAAAAACCGATTGTGCGTTCGTCACAATCGGTTTTTTAATATTTTGTATTATTTGATTAAATTAAGGCAAAGATATTATCAGTATAAAAACAAAGGAGTTTTTTTATGAAAAAGATAATATCATTAATTTTATGCCTTGTATGTATGCTATCGTTATTGGTAGGTTGTGGTGAACGTGGTGGCGCCGATGTTTACTTTTTAAATTTTAAGCCTGAATCTGCCGATGTGTATAGGGAAATAGCAGAAAAATACGAAAAAGAAACAGGGGTTAAGGTGAAAATTGTTACCGCTGCGGCAAATACCTACGAGCAAACTCTAAAGTCCGAAATCGCAAAATCGAGTGCGCCTACAATTTTTCAAGTAAACGGTCCTATCGGTTACGAATCGTGGAAGGATTATTGCCTTAATATTGAAAACAGCGATTTTGCAAAACTATTAAGCGATCAAACACTTGCTATCAGGGGTAGTGACGGCAAGGGTATTTATGCGGTACCTTACGTTGTAGAGGGTTATGGCATTATTTATAACGACGCTATTATGAAAAAATATTTTGCGCGAAATAACCGTGCCACAACAATTGATAGCGCTAATCAAATTACAAACTTTGAAATGTTAAAAACAGTGGTTGAGGATATGACCGCCAAAAAGGATGAGTTGGGCATAAGGGGTGTTTTTGCCTCGACTTCACTTTCGAGTGGCGAGGATTGGCGTTGGCAAACACATCTACTGAACGTGCCCTTGTATTATGAATTTCGCGACAGCGAGGATTACCAAGACCCTACAATCGCAGGTCTTAATGCCAAGGAAATAGCATTTAGATATTCTAAAAACTATCGTAATCTTTTTGACCTTTATATAAATAATTCACTAACCGAAAAGGGCGTTTTAGGCTCTAAATCTACAAGCGACTCTATGGCAGAGTTTGCTTTAGGCTACGTTGCAATGGTGCAAAACGGTAACTGGGCTTGGTCACAAATTAAAGATGTAAAGGGTAATACCGTAAAGGAAGAAGATATTAAATTTTTACCGCTTTATACAGGAATCGACGGGGAAGAAAAACAAGGTCTTTGTATTGGTACCGAAAACTATTTTGCCATAAACAAAAATGCAAGCGAAGAGAGCCAAAAGGCATCTTTAGACTTTTTGAATTGGCTTTTTAGTAGCAAAACGGGTAAGGATTACGTTACCAATAAGCTTGATTTTATAACACCATTTAAAAACTTTAGCGACCAGGAATTACCAAAAGACCCACTCGCTCGCGAGGTTGTGCGCTATATGAACGATAGCACTAAAGAAACGGTTCCTTGGATATTTACAGCCTTTCCAAGCGACGTATTTAAAACCGAGGTTGGCGGTTCACTACTAGAGTACGTTCAGGGCAACAGCACCTATGAGGACGTAGACAAAAAGATTAAATCAATGTGGAAGAGTGAAAGAGAGTGAGATACGGCACAAAGAGATGGTTTATCGTATTTGTGGTGCCAACCTTTGCAGCCTTTTGTATAGCATTTTTAATACCGTTTATCTTAGGCCTTTATCTATCGTTTTGTGAATTTAGAACGGTAAGTGACGCCGATTTTGTAGGCTTTCAAAATTATATACGGGCATTTAGCGACAATGGTGATTTTTTAAATGCACTATGGTTTACGGTAAAATTCACCTTTGTTGCGGTAATTTCTATAAACGTAATTGCGTTTTTGATAGCACTTTTGTTAACCAGAGGAATACGTGGTACCAATCTTTTTCGTACGGTATTCTTTATGCCAAATCTTATAGGCGGCATTGTACTAGGTTATATTTGGCAGCTTATAATTAACGGTATTTTATATAACTACGGGTATTCCATAACCTCGAACGCTACCTTTGGTTTTTGGGGTCTGGTGGTCTTGAGTAGCTGGCAAATGATAGGTTATATGATGATAATATATATTGCAGGTATTCAGAACATCCCGACAGATATAACCGAAGCAGCCCGTGTTGACGGAGCCGGCTCTTTTACAACTCTATTTAAAATTATAATTCCCTCGGTTATGCCGTCGGTTACGATTTGCCTTTTTTTAACAATAACCAATTCCTTCAAGCTGTTTGACCAAAATTTAGCCTTGACCGCAGGGGCTCCGTCTGAACGGACTCAAATGGTTGCCCTTGATATTTATAACACCTTTTATTCGCGAATAGGCTTTGAGGGAGTGGGTCAGGCAAAAGCAGTTATATTTTTTATAATTGTGGCAGTTATTGCTTTATTCCAACTAAAACTCACCCGCTCCAAAGAGGAGGAAGCATAAAATGAAAACCAAATTTTCTAACCTTATATTTTTCGTTTTACTTTCTATTTTGGCTATTATTTTTTTGTTTCCGGTGTTTATAGTTTTAATAAATTCATTTAAATATAAGTTTTCAATAGCCTCCGCTCCCTTCACTCTTCCTACCGCAGAAACCTTTTCGGGATTTTCCAATTATACCGAGGGTATTAACAACACCGGCTTTTTTATGGCTTTCATGTGGTCAGTTTTTATTACTGTTTTCTCTGTTATGGTAATAATAATTTTCACCTCAATGACCGCATGGTATATTACAAGGGTTAAAAGTCGTCTTAACTCCCTGCTTTACTATTCATTGGTTTTCTCAATGATAGTCCCCTTTCAGATGGTTATGTTTACAATGTCCAAAACCGCTAATGTTTTGGGACTGGATAATCCGATAGGAATTATTTTCATCTATTTGGGATTTGGCGCAGGTCTTTCGGTGTTTATGTTTACAGGATTTATTAAAACCGTGCCGCTTGGTATTGAAGAAGCCGCCACAATTGACGGTTGCAACACATTTCAAGTTTTCTGGAAGGTTGTTTTTCCGATTTTAAAACCCACCGCAATTACCGTGGCAATTCTTAACACTATGTGGATATGGAACGACTATTTGCTGCCATACCTTGTTATTGGCAACGATTACAAAACTATTCCTATTGCCATTCAGTATTTAAAGGGAGGTTACGGCTCGGTGGATATGGGTGCTATGATGGCAATGCTGGTGCTTTCTATCATACCCGTTATTGTGTTTTATCTTTTAAGCCAGAAATATATAATCAAAGGAGTCGCTTCAGGTGCTATTAAGGGGTAAACGTGAACGCTATAAAAAAGAAAGCGGGATTTTGCTCCCGCTCTCTTCCTTGCCTTCAAATTACGGAATAGGAACTCTAGGTGAAGAAGCATACCGCTTTGCGGATTTTTTAGAAAAAAGCGGTCAGACTTATTGGCAACTTCTCCCCCTTTGCCCCATAGGTAAGGGTAATTCACCCTATTCCGCTTTAAGTACCTTTGCGGGCGAGATCCTTTATATTGACATTGATTTTTTGGTGAAAGACGGTTTTTTAGAGGAAAACGATATCCCTAAAAAAAATTTCGGGGAAAATATTGATTACAAATCTGTCAGAAAATTTAAACTGCCGCTTTTAAAGAAGGCGGCAGATAATTTTAATACCGAAATAAGGGATTTTAAAAGATTTAAAAAAGAAAACAGTTATTGGTTAGACGATTACTGCCTTTTTATGACTATCAGAGAAAGTCATTTGGGTCTCGCTTTTCACAAATGGGATGAACAGCTCAAATACCGCTTACCCAAATCACTCGAAAAGTTCAAAAAAAATCATACCGAAGAAATAGAATTTTATGAAATAACACAGTATTTTTTCTATTCGCAGTTTTTTGCCCTTAAAAATTATTGTGAGGATATCGGCATAAAGTTAATAGGAGATATCCCATTTTATGTCGCGCTTAACAGTGCCGATGTGTGGAGCAACCCCGAATGCTTTAAACTTGGCAGAGATATGACCCCCGTTCAGGTTGCAGGTGTGCCACCCGATATTTTTTCGAGCGAGGGGCAGTTATGGGAAAACCCTATATATGACTGGAATTTCCAAAAAAAGACCGACTTTTTTTGGTGGACTAAAAGACTTGAACACTACTCATATATGTATGATGTTATAAGAATTGACCATTTCAGAGCATTTGCCGATTATTACACCATTCCCTTTGGCTCGGCTAACGCAAAATTGGGAACTTGGGAAAAAGGTGTGGGTATGCAGTTTTGGAATACTGTAAAACCAATAATAAGTAACACCGAAATAATAGCTGAAGATTTAGGCGGTGAAACCCCCGAAGTCGAGGAATTAGTGAAAATGAGCGGCTTTCCGAATATGAAGGTATTGCAATTTGCTTTTTCCTCAGACCTTAAAAATACGTTTTTGCCAAAAAATTATAACAAAAACTGTGTTTGTTACACAGGCACACATGATAATGACACCACACTCGGTTGGTATGAAAAACTTTCGAAAAAAGAAAAACTGCTTTTTGAAAAGTTGGTACCTGAGGACGAAAGCCGCTCACCTGTTTTATCTCTTATTGCATACGGTATGAAATCCAAGGCACGTATCGTTATTATTCCGTTTGTCGATTATTTGGAACTTCCTTCATCTTGCAGAATCAATACCCCGGGCTGTGAGTCGGGTAATTGGAAATGGAGATACCAATCATCCGCATTAACAGATTCGCTTTCAGATACAGTTTTAAGACTCAGCGATAACAGAAATTAGAATTTAAAAAGCCAACACCAAAATAATAGATTGTTTTTTGGAAGAATTTATGCTAAAATATATAATTGGGGATTTATGAGTTTATCCCCACTACATATAAATCAATTAATAAGAGGTGTGGGCTTTGAAAAATAAATATAACACCCTGCTTTCGAATACATTACTCATAAGCCTCGGTACATTCGGTTCAAAACTACTTGTTTTCTTTATGGTAAGATTTTACACCGATTATCTTACCGCCTCGCAGTACGGCACCGCCGACCTTATAACCCAAACCGCAAACCTTCTTTTCCCGATAATTTCAGTTGGAATAACCGAAGGTGTTTTCCGTTTCGCGTTAGACAGTGACCGAAGCCGAAAAAGTGTTTTCTCGATAGGCTTTTTAACAATAACCTTGGGAGCCGTTCTTTTTGCGGCAATAATTCCAATTTTGGGTCTTGTAGATAATTTTAAGGGTTATGTATGGCTCATAGTGGTTTATACCTTAGCCGCTTGCTACCACGCATTATGTTCACAATACATACGCGCCATCGGCAAGACCGGACTTTTCGCGCTTCAAGGAATCGTTAACACTTCCCTTGTGATAATATTGAATATCCTATTCCTTGCAGGCCCTAAAAATTTAGGTATCACAGGTTATGTGCTTTCGGTAGTATTGGCTGACACTCTTTGTACTTTGTTTCTTTTCATAAAAGAAAGGCTATGGAAGTGCCTCACCAAAAACATCCAAAAAGCTGACCTTACAGCAATGCTTAAATACAGTATTCCCCTTATCCCCACAACTGTATTCTGGTGGATAACCTCAGTTTCTGACAGATATATGGTTACCGAAATTATAAACAGTGATGCCAATGGTATTTATGCCGTTTCTTATAAATTGCCTACCCTTTTAACCCTTCTTGCAACAGTATTTATGCAAGCATGGCAATTTTCAGCGGTTACCGAAGCCGAAGGAGACCGTCAAGAACACATTGACTTTTTCAGCAAAGTGTGGGGGTCGTTTCAAGCGGTTATGTTTATTGCCGGCTCGGGTGTAATCGTATTTGCAAAGCCTGCTATGAAACTCCTCACAACCGAAGAATTTTATACTGCCTGGAAATACATTCCGCTTTTATCAATAGCTATGATTTTTACCGCTTTCACAAATTTTGCGGGAACAGTTTATATTGTAAACAAAAAGAGTAGTATTTCATTTTTCACCGCCTTGGTGGGTGCGGTTTCAAATATTATTCTTAATGCGCTGCTTATCCCCCAAATAGGTGTTCAGGGTGCAGCAATTGCCACAGTTGCAAGTTATGTGATTGCATTTATAATAAGGGCTATTGTTGCAAGAAAATATATTCCCTTTAACCTTTACAGTATGCATATTATTATGAACTCTGTCATAATTTTTGTGCAGGCGGCAGTTATGATTTTTGAAATAAAATATTGGATTATCATTGAGGTGATACTCCTTGTGCTCCTCTGTGTAATCAATATTAAGTTTGTTTTAGGCTTTGTTAATAAAATTTTATCATCTGTTTTAAGGAGGAAAAAATGAAAAACTTTTTTTGGGGTCAAGTAATTATAACCTTTTTCACATCTATGGTTCCTATTATCGAACTGAGAGGAGCTGTTCCCGCTGCCACAATTATGGGATTATCTCCACAAGTTGCAATACCTGTTGCTATAATAGGCAATATTCTTCCCGTTCCATTTATTATTCTTTTTATAAAAAAGATTTTCGCTTGGATGCGAAGATTGAGTCCCAAACTCAACGGAATCGTGGATAGAATGGAAGCCAAAGCAGACAAGAACAAGGAAAAAGTTTTAAAATATGCCTTTTGGGGACTTTTTCTCTTCGTTGCCATTCCGCTCCCGGGAACGGGCGCCTGGACAGGTGCGCTTATTGCCGCAATGCTTGATATGCCACTAAAAAAGGCATTTCCTGCCATTGCCTTAGGTGTTATTGGTGCAGGAGTTATTATTTCCTTCTTAAGTTATGGTGCAGCCTCAATATTTTTCTAAAAATACAGTCGTTTTGTAAATTGAATTTTACAAAATATCAAAAAAATTCAATTTTTAGATTATTTTTAAAACCGATTTTTGTTATATGTGCAACTTGAGGTTGCTAAAAAATCAAACCAAAGTTGGTGGATACATAAAAAAGCATTTGGTATAATAATCTTTGTTGACAATTGTTGTTGACAATATTAAATTAAGTATTTTCAATGAAAGGAATATATATTATGACTATTGGTGAAAAAATAGCAAAACTTCGTACTGCTGCTGATATTTCTCAGGAACAGTTAGCTGAAAAGGTATCTGTTTCACGCCAGTCTGTTTCTAAATGGGAAATGGATCAGGCACTTCCGCAGATAGATAAGGTGCTTCAGCTTTGCGAATTGTTTGACATTTCAACAGATGAACTTTTGCACGATAAAATTTCTATCGACCACGAATTACCAAAATCCAATAAGTATTTCGGTACTGACGGTTTCAGAGGCGAGGCAAACGTTACACTTACCTCTATGCAGGCATACAAGGTTGGTAGATTTTTGGGTTGGTATTATTCCTCACAGCTTTCAGGCTGTGCAAAACCGGGCTATCGCCCTCGCATTGTAATCGGTAAGGATACCCGCCGTTCAAGTTATATGCTTGAATATTCAATCGTTGCAGGTATTACCGCTTCCGGTGCAGATGCTTATATGCTTCACGTTACCACCACCCCCAGCGTTTCCTATGTTACAAGACAGGATGAGTTTGATTGGGGTATTATGATAACCGCTTCCCACAATCCTTTCTATGATAACGGTATCAAGGTTATTAACCGTTATGGTGAAAAACTTGACGATAACACAACCGCTTTGATTGAGGCTTATATTGACGGTAACCTCAAGGCTTTGGGTGTAAACGGTCCCGACCTTCCTCTGGCCACAAGAGAGCGTATCGGTTGCATTGTTGACTATGTTGCAGGCAGAAATCGTTATGTTGGATATCTCATTTCTGTGGCTTCTAATTCATACAAGAACCTTAAAATCGGTCTTGACTGTGCTAATGGTGCTTCATGGCAGATTGCGAAATCTGTTTTTGATGCTTTAGGTGCACAAACCACTATTATCGGCAACGAGCCTGACGGTCTTAATGTTAACGAAAACTGTGGCTCAACCCATATGGAAAAGCTTTGCCGCTTAGTTAAAGAACAACACCTTGATTTAGGTTTTGCATTTGACGGTGATACCGACCGTTGTATCGCGGTTGATGAAAACGGCAACGTGGTTGACGGTGACGCTATGATGTATATCTTAGGTAAGCGCCTCAAATCTCGCGGTATGCTCAATAAAGATACTGTTGTTGCCACCATTATGTCTAACAGCGGTTTCTTCAATTCTTTGGAAGAAGTTGGCATTAAATGCGAGCAGACCACCGTTGGTGACCGTTTTGTTTACGAATGTATGCAGAATAACGATTACTCATTGGGTGGCGAACAGTCAGGTCATATTATTCTTAAGAAATATGCCACAACAGGCGATGGTCTTTTAACTGCTATTATGATTACAGAAGAAATCTGTGATAAGAAGACCACATTAGCACAGCTCGCAGAGCCTATCAAGCTTTATCCCCAGTATATCAAGAATATCCGCGTTAAAGATAAGGCAGCAGTTCTTTCCGACCCCGATGTTTTAAAGGCTAAGGAAGAGGTTGAAAAGCTTATTAACAAGAAGGGCAGAGCACTTCTTCGTCAGAGCGGCACAGAACCTGTAATCCGTATTATGATTGAAAGCGAAAGCGATGAACTTTGCCAGAAATATGCAGATATTATTGCCGCAGCAGTAATCACTAAAGGTCATTTGGCAGAATAATTTATATTTTTCACGCCTTGTGTTAAAATAATATTAAATTTTAGAACGGAGTTTTTAAATATGAGATTTTACAGAGTTGAAAATTACGAACAGTTAAGCCAGAAAGCAGCAGATATTATTGCTTCTAAGGTTATTTTAAAGCCTGATTGCGTATTGGGTTTAGCAACAGGTTCTTCTCCCCTTGGCGCTTATGCAAAACTTGCTGAGAAGTGTGATAAGGGCGAGCTTGATTTTTCAGCAGTTACAACTGTTAACCTTGATGAATATGTTGGACTTGACGGTAGCAACGACCAGAGCTACAGATACTTTATGAACACAAACCTTTTTGAAAAGATAAACATTGATATAAATAATACCAATGTTCCTAACGGTTGTGCAGAGGATATTGACGCTGAATGTAAGCGTTATGACAAGCTCATTGAGGATTTGGGCGGAACAGATTTACAGCTTTTAGGTATCGGTGTTGACGGTCACATCGGCTTTAACGAACCCTGCGGCGAATTTATAAAGCCCACAAACCACGTAACCCTTGACCCCTCAACAATTGAAGCAAATGCACGTTTCTTCAACTCTATTGATGAGGTTCCCACAGAGGCTATCACAATGGGTATGGGCGGTATTATGGGTTCAAAGACCGTGCTTCTTATTGCAAACGGTCCCGCTAAAAAGGAGATTGTTGAAAAGGCATTCTTTGGCCCTATCACTCCCGACGTTCCCGCTTCTATTCTCCAGCTTCACCCCGACCTTGTTGTTATTTTCTCTGAAAATTAATTTTAAAGCAAAAAATAAACCTCTCTGCCTAAAACGGTAGAGAGGTTATTTTTTTAATCTTCTTCTAATAATTTGGATGGTGGTATATTCAACACTTGGGCGATTTTAAATAAAGTTTCAAGTGATACTCCTCTAATTGTTCCAGTACCTTCAACCTGCCCTAAAAAGTTTACACTCTTATCTATCATCTCAGCAAAAGCTTCTTGTGTGTAACCTGCTTTCTTTCGGTAATAAGCTATTTTTAATCCTAATGTAATATAGCGTTCAGGAAATTCAGTGTTCACTCCATCGCCCCCTTTAAGCAATATTATTTTACCAATAATTTAAACAAAATATAACTGATTATAAGACAATTTATATTTACTTTAAGTAAGTAATAATGTATAATAAGTGTGATTTTGCTTTTAGGGGGATATTAAATGAAACAAAATACTTGTTGCTTTTTTGGTCATAGAAAAATTAACGAAACAGAAAAACTGAAAATGCGGTTATATAAAATAATCGAAAATTTGATTAAGGATGAAAACGTTGATACCTTCCTTTTCGGCAGCAAAAGTGATTTTGATGACCATTGTCATGAAATTGTAACACGTATAAAACAAAACCACCCCAACATAAAGCGAATTTACGTCAGGGCGGAATATCCCGATATAAATGACCAATACAAAAATTTTCTTTTGAAAAATTACGAGGACACCTATTTCCCTGAAAAATTAAGAAATTCAGGCAAAGCAGTATATATTAAGCGCAATTATGAGATGATTGATAAAAGTGAGTTTTGCGTGGTTTATTATGATGAAAAAAACAAACCCACCTCCCGCAAAAGCGGAACCGAAATCGCCCTGAATTACGCAATTAGAAAAGATAGAAAAATTATAAATTTATGAGTGAGGCGTTTTGCCTCACTCTCGATATAAATCCCTTGCGGGATTCTCGATATGCAACTTACGGTGCTCGATATGTGCTTCGCACTCGATATGCCCTGCGGGGCGAGGGGGATTTATATCATATCGAGTTTGTGAGAACAAACATATCGAAT
>JAZTXU010000047.1:0-4429 GCA_045636565.1 Acutalibacteraceae bacterium | reverse complement strand
AAGAGTTTGAAAAAGCAAAACGAGCCGGAGAAAGTGCTGTTGTAATCACTGTTGCTTCTAAATTCTCGGGCACATACCAAAGCGCTATGATTGCGGCGGCAGGTTATGAGAATATTTACATTGTCGATAGCACCAGTGCTGCAATGGGTAGCGGTATCTTAGTTGAATTAGCTTTCAAACTTTTGGATGAAGGAAAAAGTGCCGAGGAAATTGCAGCAACTCTTGAAGAAGAAAAGAAAAAGATTGTTATTGTAGCCTTGGTAGATACCCTTGAGTACCTCAAGAAGGGCGGTCGTATTTCTAAAGCGGTAGCATTTGCAGGTGGCGTATTGAATATCAAACCCGTTCTTTCTGTTACTGATGGAGAAATCAACGTGCTTGGAAAAGCCCGTGGCTCTAAAATGGGTAACAACTTGCTTGTTCAGGAAATAGATAAAGCTGGCGGTATTGACTTTAGTAAACCTGTTTTGCTCGGTTATAGCGGAATTTCCAATGCGCTTCTATTAAAATACATCGAAGATAGCCGTCATATTTGGGAAGGCAATCTCGATGAAGTGCGTTATACAACCGTTGGTAGCGTTATCGGTACACACGCAGGCCCTGGTGCAGTTGTAGTGGCGTTTTTCAAGAACTAAATTTAAAGGAACAAACTTTATGACAAAGAAAGCAACAAGACCGCTTAGGTGGGTTCGTCTCGATAATGCGGCGAAAATCTACCCTGCGGCAAGACGGAAAAACTGGAGTAATGTTTTCAGGCAATCCGTAACCCTATTTGATGATGTGGATACGGGTGTATTAAAGTCGGCCTTAGATATTACCGTCAAGCGTTTTCCGTCCATTGCAGCTCGTTTGCGTAAAGGTGTATTTTGGTACTATTTGCAACAGGTCGAGTGTGCACCGGAAATCAGAGAAGAATACAGTTATCCACTCACCTATATGAGTAAGGAGGAAATGCGCAGATGTGCATTTCGTGTAATTGTTTTTCAAAGCCGTATAGCCGTTGAGTTCTTCCATTCTTTGACCGATGGCACAGGTGCCTTGATTTTCCTTAAAAGTTTGGTTGCAGAGTATATTGAACAGAAATATAACATTGAGATTCCTTGTGAAAATGGAATTGTAGATCGCAGGGCTATGCCTACTGAAGAAGAATTGGAAGACTGTTTTCCGAAGAATGCCGGTGCCGTATCTGCAAGTCGCAAGGATACAAATGCGTGGCATATGTATGGTGAGCCACAAAGAGATGGCTTTTTAAATTTAACTTGCTTCAATATACCAGTTAAAGAAGCGTTGGATATGGCGCATAAGTATAATGTAACTTTAACGGTGTTTATGAGTGCTGTAATGATGAAGGCACTCCTTAATCTTCAAAATGAGAAGCAACCTAATATTAGACGTCAAAAACGAATCAAACTGCTGATACCTGTTAATTTGCGTCAACTATTTCCAAGTAGTACACTCAGAAATTTTGCGATGTACACCGTTCCGGAAATAGATCCTCGACTTGGTGAGTACACATTGGATGAATTTTGCAAGGTTGTTCATCACAAGATGGGTTCGGAATTTACGGCAAAGCACATGAGCTGTGTTATTGCCACTAATGTAAATGATGAGAAAAATCCGTTGGTGCGCCTTATTCCGTTGCCAATAAAGAACGCTGTTATGAAAGCTATCTTTGATAGCGTTGGTGAAAAGAAATCTTGCTTGACTCTTTCAAATATTGGTCAAGTGAAAGTACCCGAAGTTATGGCAAAATATATTAAACGCTTTGATTTTATTCTCGGTGTTCAGGCGGCGGCTCCGTACAACTGCGGTATGTTGTCTTTCGGTGATACTATTTACATAAATTTTATTCGTAATATTAAAGAAGCAGAGCTGGAACGACACTTTTTTGAAGTTCTGCAGGAATTAGGTCTTTCCGCTACGGTGGAAAGTAATCAAAATGGGAGGTAAGCGTATGTACTGTATAAAATGCGGTGTGAAACTCAGCGACACCGAAAAGAAATGTCCTCTTTGTAATACTGTGGTTTGCCATCCCGATTTTGAGCAAACAGCAGAACGTCCGTTGTATCCAAGTGATAAAATGCCTAAGAGCAATTCTAGCTCAAAGGCATTAAACGGTGCGGTTATTATTTTATTCTTGATCCCGATGCTCGTCTGCTTTTTTGCAGATTGGTTTTTGGATGGAAGAATCGAATGGTTCGGCTACGTTGCAGGCGCATTGGTGCTTTCTTATGTTGCTTTTGCATTGCCAATGTGGTTTAAGAAACCAAACCCTGTGATATTCGTTCCGTGCAATTTTGCCACTACAGCCCTTTATCTGCTGTACATTAACTTAGTCACAGGCGGCAGTTGGTTTTTGAGTTTTGCATTTCCTGTAGTTGGTGGAATATGCCTTATTACCTGCACGGTTGTTACGCTGATGTATTATCTGCACAGAGGTAGATTATATATACTCGGCGGTGCATTTATGGCTTTGGGTGCCTTTATGTTGCTCGTCGAGTTTTTGATGAAGATGACATTTGACCTACACTTTATCGGTTGGTCAATTTATCCGTTGGTTGTGCTATTCTTGGTTGGTGGTTTACTTATTTACTTCGCCATAAACAGTGCAGCTCGTGAAATGATAGAAAGAAAGCTGTTTTTTTAACAGATAAAGATGGGTTGAAAATATGGGAATTGAAATAAAAGAAGTCCTTACTAAAAAGGAATTATGGATGTGGGTACGTTTTCCAAATAGATTGTATAAGAACAATGATTTCTTTGTTCCTTTCTTGGAAAATGATGAATTTGAAACCTTTTCAAAGAATAAAAATCCGGCGTATGCTTTTTGCGAAACAAGATTGTTTTTAGCATACAAAGACGGAAAGCTTGTAGGTAGAATTGCAGGGCTTATCAATCACGCATACAATAAGAAATGGGATAAGAACGCTATTCGTTTTACAAGATTTGATTTCATCGATGATTATGAAGTATCTCGGGCTTTGTTTGATGCAGTCGTACACTGGGGCAAAGAGAGAAAGTGTGCAGAAATAATGGGCCCCATCGGTTTTACCGATATGGATCACGAAGGCATGCTGGTTGAAGGTTTCGATGAATTTAATATGTCCATCACTTTCTATAATCACCCGTACTATCTTACACATATGGAACAACTTGGTTTGTCAAAGGATATTGACTGGATTGAATATAAACTAAGCGTTCCAAAAGAGATAGATCCTCGATTTGAAAGAATCTCTAACCATTTGATTAAAAAGGGAAATTATAAAGCAGTTACATATACTGACCGAAAGGTGCTTTATAAAGAAGCGTTTGAAGCGTTCAACTTAATTGATGTTGCGTTCTCAAAATTGTATGGTACGGTACCTCTGACACCGGAAGTAATAAAGAATGTTATTGACGGATATATTCCACTTGTGAATCTGGATTATATTTGCTCTATCAAAGATAAAGAGGATAGAATTATTGGCTTTGGTGTTATGGTTCCGTCAATTGCAAAGGCACTGAAAAAATCCGACGGCAAATTGTTTCCGCTTGGTATAGTGAGAATGCTTCGCGCATTAAAAGGTAAAAACGATACGTTAGAAATGTACTTTGTAGCGGTTGATCCTCAGTATCAGTCACAAGGTGTACCGGCAATTATAATAACCACTCTTCTAAAAAATATAATTGCAAACGGTGTGAAATATTGTGAAACCGGTCCTATGCTTGAAACTAATTCAGCAGTACATAGTATGTGGCGGCATTTTGATAAGAAGCAGCATAAGCGCCGACGTTGTTTTATAAAGCAAATATAAGTGAGGACAAAGAATATGAGCGTTAATAAAAAACAATTATGGCAAGCAGTAAAATTTACTCTGTTTTCTATTTCTGCCGGTGTGATTCAAATCGGCTCCTTTGCTTTGCTTGAAATTTTTATAAAAGACTATTGGATTCCCTACTTGATTTCTCTTGTGCTGTCAATTCTATGGAATTTCACACTAAATCGCAGATATACTTTTAAGTCTGCGGCAAATATACCAGTAGCAATGACAAAGGTGTTTGGATTTTACTTGGTGTTTACGCCACTGTCTACATATCTTGGGAATTTTGCTGAAAGTTTAGGTATAAATGATTTTATTATCCTAATTGTAACGATGTTAGCAAATTTTGCGTTAGAATTCCTTTTCTGTAAATTTGTAGTATATCGTGGTAAGGAAGATTCTTTAAAAAAGTAATGGCAGACTAAGGCACTGTAGAAATGAAATGACCTTTAAAAAAATTTCTTTTCTCTATGAAAAATAAAAACAATTGGAAATTCTACTCATAATTTCTACAAAAAGTGTGATACTAACAAAGAGCAAAAAACAACAACTCGTCCCAGATAAGGACCTTGGCAGAGTCGTGCTTTTTTGATGGAACGAGACTTGATTTAAGCAAATCAATAAATCCC
>JAZTXU010000046.1:0-18757 GCA_045636565.1 Acutalibacteraceae bacterium | reverse complement strand
GATAACGGCGGTAAATTTTTGAAAGAAGATTTCGTTAAATACGGCGTTTCAACCGACTTTATAGAAATAAAATCTGGCTATCGCTCCTTTGCTTCGGTGTTATGGCTTTGCGCTGATACCACAACTCGTACCTGTGTTTTTGATAGGGGAAATTTACCGCCACTCGAGTTGAATGAGGAGCAAAAGCAGGCTATTTGCGATGCTGAAATTCTTATGGTTGACGGTAATGAGATGGACGCGGCAGTAAAAGGTGCAAAAATAGCACGCGAAAACGGCACAAAGGTGCTTTACGATTGCGGTGGACTTTATGAGGGTGTAGAAAAACTTTTAGCCCTTACCGATATTATGATTCCTTCCGAAGAATTTTCTCTCGGTCACACAGGTTGCAATACCGTAGAAGAAGCGGCTAAAAAGCTGTTCTGCACCTATAATCCCGAGGTTGTAGTTATTACTCAGGGTAAAAAAGGCGGAATTATATATGACGGTAAAGAGATAATCAGTTACCCGATTTATCCCGCAGTTGTGGTTGATTCCAACGGCTCGGGCGATGTATTCCACGGCGCATTTGCGGCGGCTGTTTCAATGGGTTACGATTATCTTAAGTGTTGTCATTTTTCAAGCGCTGTATCGGGGCTTAAATGTACCGGTGTTGGTGCGAGAGAAAGTGTTCCTGACTTTGAAACTACTAAAAAATACTTAAAGGAGAATGGTTATGAGTTATAATTATAAAAAGGCTTATAAATCTCAAAACGGATATACTCCGATTTGTAAAATAGGTGAGTGCTCACTCAAAAAATTGGAGTTTGGTATAATTGAACTTGAAGCAGGTGAGAAATTGCCTTTTAACACAGAGGATAAAGAATTCGCCTTCATTATGCTCGAAGGTCATTGTAATGTTTATGTTAATGATGAGGTTTATGAAAATGTTGGTAACAGAGCCAATGTTTTCGAAAACCGCAAGGCAGAAAGCTTTTATATGCCTCGTGAGCAGGAGCTTACCGTTGAGGCTATTGACCATATAAAAATCGCGGTTTGCGGCACTCCCGTTGCTGAAAAGACCGAGCCTCAGGTGCTTCGTGAGGACCATGTTGTATTAAAACTTTTAGGCAAGCCTCCGTTTGAGAGAGAAACAAGTTTTATTATTGATGGCAATTCTAACGCAAAAATACTTACCATTGGCGAAAGCTATTGTACCGAGGGTAACTGGGCAGGTTTCCCTCCCCATAAGCACGATGAGAACAATATGCCAACAGAGTGTATTGCAGAGGAAATTTATTATTTCCAGTTTGACCCAAAACAAGGCTTTGCAGTTCAGTGCCTTTACACTGCGGACGGCAGTATTGATGAAGCTTACAGAGTAAAAGATGATGAACTTGTAGAGTTCCCCGTTGGTTATCACGCAACTGTTACAACACCGGGATATAAATCTTATTTGCTTTGGCTTATGGCAGGAGATTATCAGGGCTTTAACAGAAGTTCAGACCCCGACCATGCTTGGATAGAGAAACTTTGATAAATGACAGAGATATGTAAAATGCATATCTCTGTTAAATCATATCTGTGAGTATTTTAGAAAGGATACGGTGATTACTATGGTTTTTAAGTTTAAGGAAAACCGTGTAAGACGTGCATATACGGGCGGTATTCAGATAGATAGATTTACAGGAAAGGCAGTTTGCGAAAACTCCAACCGCCCTGAGGAATGGTTGGCATCTGCCGTTACGGCCTTTAACCCTGATTATGAGCCTATTGAAAATGAGGGTCTAAGCATTTGCCAAAACGGTGAAGTTTTCAAGGATGTTTTGGAAAAAAACACCGAAAAAATATTAGGCAAGCGGTTAAATGAAAAATACGATGGAAAGGCATCAATCCTTGTTAAGCTTTTGGATTCTGCCGAGCGTTTGGTTATTCAGTGCCATCCGACTGTTCCGTTTGCTAAAGAGCATTTCGGTTCTAACTTCGGCAAAACCGAATGTTGGTATTTTTTGGACACAGAACAGGATGCTTGCGTATATTTAGGTTTCAAAGAGGGGATTACAAGGGAAAAATGGCTCACCCTTTTTGAAAATCAAGATGTAGAAGGAATGCTTGATTGCCTTCATAAAATCCCCGTAAACAAGGGCGAATTGTGGTTTGTTGATGGCGGTATACCTCACGCTATTGGTGCAGGATGTTTTATGATAGAATTACAAGAACCGAGCGACCTTATGGTTATTCCTGAAAAGGTAACACCATCGGGCAGAGTGCTTTCAGAAGTTAAACTTCATTGCGGCTTGGGTTTTGAAAAAATGTTTGATTGCTTTGTTTATGAAGGCTTTAGTGAAGAGGAAATTAAAGCTAAATATTTTAGAAAAGCAGTTTTTGAAGATAATAAGCTCGCTCCTATTGTAGATAATTCACTTACTGATAAGTTTTCAATGAAGTCACTTAGAGTTAATGGTGAAGTTAATTTGGATTTAGGTGATACTTACGCCGTTTGTGTTGTGACGGATGGCGAATGTGTTTTACAATGCGATGAAGAATTATCACTCAAAAAAGGTCAAAGCTTCCTTATTGGTGCTAATAGCGGAAATATTGCTTTCAGCGGAAAATCTGATATAATATTATGTATTGCAGAGTAATTTTTCCTAAAAAGGAGAATTTTAAATTATGAAATATTTATTAGGTATAGATTTCGGCGGCGGTGCTTCAAAAGCAACATTGATTGATGTTAACGGAAATATAGTTGCTGAAAATACAGTTGAATATCCAACCTTGTATCCGGAAAATAATGCTTGCGAGCAAGACCCGAACGATTGGATTTCGGCTCTTTGTGAAAACAGCAAGGCTTTAATACAAAAAAGTGGGATTGATAGCGGCGATATTCTTACAATAGCACTTGATTCTGCAACACATACATCACTTGTGTGTGACGAGGATTTTCGTCCGCTCAGAAATGCAATACATTGGACAGATTCGCGTTCACGCGACGAAGCAGATAAGCTTCTTTCTGAGTGCGGTGAAGAGATATTCAAGAAATGCTTTCATAAGCCTGATACTATTTGGACACTGCCTCAACTTATTTGGCTTAAAAACCGTGAGCCTGAAGTTTTTGCTAAGACCAAGTATATTTTCTTTGAGAAGGATTACCTGCGCTATTATTTAACTGGTGTATTTTGCACCGATTATATTGAGGCGGAGGGAAGTATGCTTTTTGACTGCAATAAAATGCAGTGGGATAGCGAGCTTTGTGCCTTGGCGGGAATAACCGTTGATATGTTGCCACCAATTGTAAAACCTACAGATGTTATAGGAAGTGTTACAAAATCGGCGGCAATTAATACAGGGCTCAAAGAGGGAACTCCTGTTATATGCGGAACTACTGATACTGTTATGGAAGTGTTCGCAAGCGGTGCTGTTAAAAAAGGTGATGTAACAGTAAAGCTTGCAACCGCAGGTCGTATTTGTGTTATTACCGATAAGCCTTATCCTGACAGACATTTGGTGAATTATTCACATATTGCGGATGGTATGTGGTATCCCGGTACCGCGAATAAGTCATGCGCCGCGTCTTACAGATGGTATAGAGATAATTTCGGCGGTGAATATAAAGAACTTGATAAAGCCGCAGCAGAAATTACAATAGGCTGCGACGGACTTATTTTCCACCCTTATTTAAACGGTGAATTAACCCCTTACGCAGACCCGACACTTTGCGGAAGCTTTGTTGGTATCCGTGCCACACACACTAAAGCGCATTTTACACGCGCAGTTTTAGAGGGTGTTGCTTATTCGTTATTAGACAGTAAACAATATCTTGATTCTTTGAATATTGAGTATGGCACCGTAGCAACAGCTATTGGCGGAGGAACAAAGGGAAAACTTTGGAGGCAGATGATTGCCGACACTTTGGGAATTGCACTTAAAACTACCGAAAGCTCAGATTCATCGTTTGGCTCTGCTATGCTTGCAGGTATTGCGGCCGGTGTATTTAAGGATGCCGAAGATGCAGTTAATAAGTGTGTAAAAGAGGTTGAAGTTACATATCCAAACCCTGAAAACACTGCGAAATATCGTGAGGTTTTCAAGGTTTATAAAAAAATACACGATGCTTTAGCACCGATATATAATGAAAGATAATATGAAGATTTTAGTGTGTATCCGTCAAGGACTTGACGGCGAGATAAATCCCTTTGATGCCTGCGCTTATGAGGAGGCATTAAGGGTTAAAAATGCAGAGGTTATATTAATCAGTATGGGACCTTTGACGGCAAAGGATTTTCTTTTGAGGCTGACACGTTTAGGCGCTAAAAAGGCTATACTTTTATCTGATAAGGCTTTTGCGGGAGCGGATACAATAGCCACCGCTTATACATTGTCCTTGGCGGTAAAAAAAATCAATCCCGACCTTATTTTCTGCGGTAGGCAGACTTTGGTGGGGGATACTGCTCAAACGGGTCCTATGCTATCTGTTTATGCCGAAACCAAGCTTATAACCAATGTTATGAGCATTAATGAAATAGGGGATACTATTACCTGCACCACAAGAGATTTGGGTGTTAAAACAGTCAGTCTGCCTGCACTTTTAACTATTGAAAGAATTAATAATTTAAGATTGCCGAGTATTCTTTCCAAAATGGGTGAGGTTGAAATTTGGTCTGCTGAAGATATCGGTGCCGATATTAATAAATGCGGTCTTGAAGGCTCGCCAACAAGGGTTATTAAAACCTTTGAAAGTGAATCGGGTAAAAGAAAGTGTAAGTTTATAACTGCAAATGAATTATATAAAGTAATCGAAGAGGGCAGAAAAAAAGAAACAGAAATAATTTCAAATTCCGTTTCTTTATGCAATAAGCTTTCTGATGTGTTTGTAGTTGGTGAAGCACCCCGCAAATTCGCCGAAACCATAAGTGATGATATAACCGTTTTACCACTCACTAATGCCGAAGATTTGGTAAATAAAATAAGCGAGTTGAAACCCAATGCTGTGCTTTGGGGAAGTGACTCGCTTTCTAAGGAATTATCCGCCAAGGTTGGTGCTATGTTGGAATTGGGACTTTGTGCCGATTGTACATTGCTTGAAACCGACGGCGAAAAACTTTATATGTACCGTCCGGCACTTTCGGGAAGTATAATTGCTAAAATTGAAAGTCTCACAAAGCCTGCAATGGCAACCGTTAGAACCACACAGAATGCTTCAGACGTTGTGGTATCAGTCGGCTTTGGGGCGAAGGATAGTGTTGAAAAGGTAAAAACCTTTGCAAAGAGTATGAACGCTGATATTGCAACTACTCGAAAAGCAGTGGATAATGATATTTTGCCATATAACCTTCAGGTTGGCTTGACGGGTAAAACCATAAGCCCTGCGGTATATATCGCTGTGGGCATTTCGGGAGCGGTTCACCATATTGCGGGTATGCAAAAATCGGGAACGGTTATTGCAATTAACCCCGATAAAAATGCCCCTATTTTTGAATATGCCGATTATGGTATTGTGGCGAAAATTGAAGATGTAATAAAAAATGACGATTTTTAAAATCGCCATTTTTTAATATCAAACCTTTGCAAGTTTCATTAAAAAACTGTGTGGAAGCAGTTTTGCTAATATTCTGTAGAATTTATAAAAAGCTCGGTTGGTGTATATGCTTCTACCTTTTTCAGATGCCTTTAATGAGTTTTTTGCAACTGATGTTGGATTAACTCTCGGAAGGGTATCGAAGGTGTGGCTAACTCCCTTCGTGATGCCTGCAACACCCAAAAATTCAGTATCCATAGGTCCCGGGCAAACTGCAAGACAGTTGATTTTGCGAGGTTTAAGTTCTTTTCTTATTGCTCTTGAAAAGCTCATAACATAAGCTTTAGTAGAAGAATAAACCGCCATTCTGCTGTTTGGCACAAAGGATGCGATTGAGCATATATTTATAATTTCGCTTTTTCCCTTCATAAAGGGGAGTGAAATAGCGGTAAATACCGTTAAAGCCTCACAGTTTAGGCGAACCATACCGCCGTTATCTTCGGGCGAGATTTCATAAATATTTCCTATTTTGCCATAACCTGCATTATTTATAAGCAGTTTGAGGTTTACATTACCTTCAGTTAAAGCACTTGTATATGCTTCGAGCTGAGCTTTATTGGTAATATCAAGGCTTAAAACCTTTGAAGGCTTGCTGAGTTTTTTTGCTAATTCCTGTAATTTGTTTTCACGGCGGGCAATAAGCCAAATTTCATCAATATCAGGGCGGTTTTTATCTATCTCTAAAGCGTATTTTTCGCCAAGCCCCGAAGAAGCTCCTGTTATAACTGCAATGTTCATTGTCTTCATTCCTTTATGTAAAATATATTTTCATTATACTGTTTTTTTAACGCAAATCAATAGTTTGCAAAAATTATGCAATTAATTTTAATTTTTTTATTGACAGAAGGGTATATTTTGTAGTATAATCTATACTCGATAGGCTATGTCTTGAGTTTTCTTAGCCTAACTAGTAAGTATTGGTAAGCAAGGAGGGTTAACGTTGAAAAGAACATATCAGCCGAAAAAGCTTCATCGCAAAAAGGAACACGGCTTTTTAAAGAGAATGGCAACCGCTAATGGTCGCAAGGTGCTTGCTCGTCGCAGAGCTAAGGGTAGAAAGCAACTCACATACTAAAGCCACTGAAATGTGGCTTTTACTTTTTTAATCACAGTTTTTAAGGTAGTGAGATTTATATGAATAGCATTATAAAATTAAAAGAAAACCGTGATTTCAGAAGAGCGTATACCAGAGGTGCTTCTTTGGTTTCGCCTTACTTTGTGGTTTATTATACTAAGGGCCGCAAGAATTATGTAAGGCTTGGAATTACTGCCGGTAAAAAGGTCGGCGGTGCGGTGTGCAGAAACCGCGCAAAAAGGGTGATAACCGCGGCTTTTCGTGGTTGTTTTCCAAATATTAAAGAAGGCTATGATTTTGTTATAGTCGCAAGAACTCGTATTTTATCAGTAAAAAGCACAGTAGTTATGGCTTCACTACTTAAACTTCTTAAAAAAGCAGATTTATGCTGTGAGTTACAAGATGAAAACAGTATTAATTAAATTATTTGAATTTTACCGTAAGGGTATTTCACCCCATAAGAAACCCTGTTGCCGTTTCACTCCTACTTGCTCGGAATACGCTATTGAGGCAATCCGTATTCACGGCAGCATAAAGGGTTTGGGATTAGCGCTTTGGCGGATTTTAAGATGTAATCCGTTCTGCAAAGGGGGATATGACCCCGTACCTGAAAAGCGCAACAAAACGAAAAAATAAGTATTTTAAGAGTGCCTCGTTTTAAAACAGAAATGAATGGATGGTGTTTAAAACCATGGGTTTTATAAATAAACCGTTGGGTGCAATATTGGAATATATTGCGGGTCTTACCGGCGGTAGTTTTGCGGTTGCAGTTTTTATTTTTACACTTTTAATCAATTTAGCGTTAATACCGCTTAGCATTAAAAGCCAGAAATCTTCAGTTCAGCAAACCCGTATCAAGCCTAAACTTGATGCCTTAAAAAAAGAATGTGGAGATGATAAGCAGAAGTACACTCAGGAAATGCAAAAACTTTATCAGGAAGAAAACATTTCAATGTCCGGCGGATGTCTTCCTATGATTTTGCGTATGGTATTGCTTATCTGTATTTATTCTGTAATCACTTCACCTCTCACTTATATGACAGGTGTTAAAAACGCAGAATTTAAAAATGTATCTACGGTAATTAATACCGCTATGGAAAAGTTAGAAGATAAGGATAAAGCAAAGTTTGACAGTGTTAATGACGATGTGAACTGGCAAGTGAACGGAAACAATGAACTTGCGGTGGTACGTGTTGTCAGCAATGAAGACGCAAAAAAAGCTGTTTTGAATGTTTTATCAAAAGAAGAATACGCTAAGATAGAGAAAGATTTAAAGTATATTGATAAAAAGGTTGAAGAAGCAGGTATTGATTATACTCTCTTTACCGATAAGTTAGATCTTACTCAAAATCCTGAATTTTCATTTGATATTTTTAATAAATTTGAACTTATCTGGCTTATGCCTTTAATGGCGTTTGCTGCTCAGATGCTTTCAAGTATCGCTTCTATTAAATCACAAAAGAAAATTAATCCTGATGCGCCGAGTATGTCAGGTATGATGCTTACAATGCCTTTGATTTCACTTTTCATTGGATTTAGTGTACCGGGTGGTGTTGCTTTCTATTGGGCTTGCTCATCTATTATCAGCGGTGCTATTCAGATTGGTGTCCAAAATTATTACGGACCCAATAAGTTGCTTGCCCGTGAGCGCGCAAAAGATATTATGAAACAGTATAACTTTGAAGAAACTCAGTTAAAGAAACTTGGTAATACCGCAAAAACTGATGTTCAGAGCGATAATTAAACACGTATTTTAAGGAGGTTTATCCCTTGGTTAAGGAAGCAATGGGCTTTGGTCGTACTATTGACGAAGCTAAAGAAGACGCAATTAAGAATTTGGGTGCTTCTGAATTAGATGATATTCAATTTGATGTAATTGCAATACAGAAGAAAAAAGTTTTAGGTTTATTCGGCGGTTCTGACGCTCAGGTTAGAGCATATATAGAAATCCCCGAAGAAAAAAATAAATCAAACAAGAAAAACAACAATCAGAAACAAAAGGCTATTAAAGAAAAACCTGTTAAAAAGGCAGATGCCAAGCCTGAAAGAAAAGTTGAGGCTAAGGTTGAAAAGAAAGCAGAAACTCCTGTTGTTGAAGAAAAGAACGGTATTAAGGAAGATGCATATGGTGAGGCGATTGATCGCAGTGAAATTGCTGCCGATACACCTGCCGGAAAGGCCGTTGCTTACATTGAAACCGTACTTAAAGCGGTTGGTTGTGAAGATACCGAGATTAAGGTATCAAGCAGAGAAGGCGGTTCTTTAATTTCACTTAACGGTGAGAATTTAAGCATTGTAATTGGTCGCAGAGGCGAAACTCTGGATGCATTACAGTATCTTGCTAGCCTTGCTGCTAATAACGGCGGCGGACATTATAAGATTTCTTTAAACATAGGTGATTACCGTGAAAGAAGAGAAGAAACCCTTATAATTCTTGCTAAACGTATTTCTGCTCAGGTGCTTAAAACCGGCAGAAGTCGCACACTGGAGCCTATGAATCCTTATGAGCGCAGAATTATCCACACCGCAGTTCAGGCAATAGACGGTGTTGTTTCAAACTCATTCGGTGATGGTGTTGGCAGACGTGTTGTTATTTCACCCGAGGGTGCTGAGGTAAGACCTCCCAGAAACAACAATAATGACAGACGTCACAGAAACAACCGCAGACCATCCGCTCCTAAGCAGAATGTGGTTGTAACAGAGGCTCGTGAGCCTAAGCGCGATAGCGATATGCCCCTTTACGGAAAGATTAATTAATTTATAAAAATTTAACATCCGAGATTGTTTGTGACAGTCTCGGATGTTTTGTATATGTGTAAATGAACCCTGCATACCATCATAAGTTTTATGAAGGTATGCAGGGTTTCTTTATTGTTTAGTTTTTACTTTCAGCCTTTTTTCTTTCTGCGACGTTTTCAGGGGAGTAATAGTTTCTGTCAAATATAAAATCTTTAATTTCTTGGCGTGCTTTTTCAATATCATATGTGTAATACCACACACCAGAAATTGTGCTGCCGGTTCCTTTAACATTGTCATTTGGAATACTTAACTGTTCAAATTTGGGTGAGTTGAACACCGCCCATAAACCTAATTCCATTATGTCATCGGTTGAAAGTGAAGTTTCGCATTCAGATAAAAGCATACTTGCAAGTTTTGGAAGTTTGAATATGCTTACCTTTTTAATTTCAGTAAACATTGCTGAAATCACTTCTTTTTGCCTGTTTCCACGTTCAACATCACCATCAATTTTACGAATACGGGCATAGCATACCGCCTGGGTTCCGGTTAATTTATGAATACCGGGTTTTCCAACTCTTGGATTTGGCATATCGCCAAAATCGGTTTTTCTGATAATTCGGTTGAGTTCGGGTAATTCTTCCTTATCAACCTCAATTTCAACACCGCCCAAGAAATCTATAATATGGGCCAATTCAAAGAAATTCACATTAATGTAATCAGTGATTTCAACTCCGAAATTCTGGTTCATGGTTTTAACCGCAAGCTGTGTTTTACCGAAAGCATAGGCGTGAGTCAGCTTGTCATTCCCGTGACCGTCAATCGCAACATAACTGTCACGCGCTATAGAGGTTAATTTAATCTTATTGTTTGTTTTATCAATAGTGATAACTAGGTTCGCATCTGAACGTCCCGATTTGTCATCTTCCCGAGTATCAAGACCTAAGAGCGCAATGTTTTTATATCCTGTGTAATCAGAGGTTGTGATTCCTAGGTCGGCAGTATCGAGCGGAACACGTTTTATTTCGTCTATAAGGTTATAAGCATATCTGTAAAACAGGAATCCAGAAATTACCGTAATAAGAATAAGTGAACATAGGGTTAAAGCAAATATTTTTAAAAATAGGTGCTTTTTGCGCTTTTTCTTTTTCTTTGTCTTTTTTGTGGGTGGCGGTGGAGGTGTTTCTATAGGCTCTTTAATCGTAGACCTACCGTGGTGCATTGGTATATCAATGTCAATATCATCATCGTCATATCGATGAGATTTAGATGAAATATTGCTGTAAGAACGGGATGATATATTCTTATTATCCGAAAAAATATCTTTACCCGATTCTATATCTTCAAAACCATTTCTGTTATACATCTTTTTCACCATAAAAAATAATAATATAAGGATTGAACCTTTGTGCTTTATTATATTACAAACGCTTTTAAAAGTAAAGTGCATAAAGCGTTGTTTTTATTGAAACTTCAAAAAGAAGAGATAAAAAGTATAATTTTTAATTTTTTTTAATTTTAATGGTTACAAAACGGCATAGTTATTTCTTACTTAATGGCGTAAACAAAAAATGAGGAGGAAAATTATGTTTTACTGTAAAAATTGCGGTTATGAATTTTTTAAACCGCGAAATTTCTATGAGGACCACGGTTTAAAATCACCGCCTTATGAAAAACGTTATGTTTGTCCGAATTGTAATTCGGAACGCTTTTATGAGAAAAAGGTGACACATTGCCGTTGTTGCGGGGCAAAAATTGTGAACTCAAATTCGCTCTATTGCAGTGACCGTTGCAGAGAGAGGGGCGAAAAACTTTATGCGTTAGAGCGCAAAAGGAGAAAACTCAGGGAGGAAAGTCCTATTAATGAGATTGTTAAAAGAACCAAAGAATACAACGCGGCCAACAATACAAATTACAGTTATGGGCAATATGTTGCGTTGGTTTTGAGCAGGGAAGGGGTGAATAAAAATGACAGAGTTTAAAAAAGAATATTTAAAACAATATTTATATCAGGAAACTGAAATTAACTCTCTTTTAAGGTTATTACATACATATCCCGAAAAGGAAACCGAATATAAATTTAAAATTTCGCAATGCTATAAAATCCGTGCAGATATTGAGAAAAAAATTTCCGCCGTTGATGATATACTTTTAAGGGAGGTTTTATTTCACAAATATATTTTTGGTAAAACGCTGGATGAAATATCATATATACTTAATTACAGCAAACGTCACATAGAACGTTTACATATTAAAGCATTGGAAAAAATTGAAATTTAGAAAAAACACTTTACTTTTTGTGAAAAAAGAGTATAATTGAAACAGAACACTTGTTCGTAAAAGGAGGGTCAGAGTTGGCGGACAGAATAATACTTCATTGTGATTTGAATAATTTTTTTGCATCGGTTTCATTACTTTTTAATCCTACTTTAAAGGGATTTCCCGTTGCAGTTTGCGGAGACAAGGAGAACCGCCACGGAATAGTGCTTGCAAAAAATGAAACAGCCAAAAGTTTTGGAGTAAAAACTGCCGAGGCTATTTTTGAGGCAAAGGCAAAGTGTCCCGAACTTATAACCCTTCCTGCTATGTATGATAAATATGAAGAATATTCTTTGAAAGCGCGTAATATTTATGAAAGGTACACCGATAAGGTGGAGCCTTTCGGTATTGATGAATGTTGGCTTGATGTTACGGGAAGCACTTTTTTGTTCGGTTCCGGAGAGGAAATTGCCAATCGTATAAGAAAAGATATAAAACGGGAGTTAGGTATAACGATTTCTGTTGGAGTGAGTTTCAATAAGATTTTCGCAAAATTGGGCTCTGATATGAAAAAGCCTGATGCAGTAACTGTTATAAGCCGCGAAAATTTCAAGGAGAAAGTGTGGAAACTTTCGGTTTCTGATCTTTTGTTTGTGGGTAAAAGCACCTGCGAAAAACTTAAAAGCTGCGGTATTCACAAAATAGGGGATATACCGCTTTGTGATGACGCCACACTTAAACGGCTTTTGGGTAAAAATGGAATTGAACTAAAAAAATATGCACTTGGGGAGGACTTATCACCTGTAATGCCTTATTATGAGAATGATAAGCCTAAAAGCATAGGAAAATCTGTGACTTCCGCTAAGGATTTCACCAATAATGATGAGGTGTGGAAGGCTTTTTTGTCATTCGCGCAGTATATCTGTGATATCTTGCACCAAAAAGGGCTTTATGCGGCGGGAGTTCAAGTGCACATAAGAACCTCATCGTTGACAGTTAAAGAATTCAGTCATTCGTTTTGCTATACAACAAACAGTGCTTTAACCCTGGCGAAAGAGGGTTTTAGATTGTTTCAAAACAATTATGTGTTTGGTGAACCGTTACGATCGGTGGGACTCAGAGCAATTAATATTAAGGATACAGAGCAGGCAGTTCAACAGGATTTATTCGGAGAAGATAAAAAAACAGAAGAACTCGAAAAAATAGAAGACTGTGTTTATGAACTTCGTAAAAAATTTGGAAAAAAAGGAATAATAAGGGGAACAACAATAGATTAATCAGAAATCCTTTTCTAAAATATAATTAAGTGCATAAGATTCAAAATTTACACAAAAAAACACTTGACATATACAAGATATGGATGTATACTAGAGTGGAATAGAAATGTAAAGTAGTATATGTTTTGTTCAATGTATGCATGGCAAAAGTTTTTAATTTTGAATTTAATTATATTTGCTCTTCTTTTAGAGTAATGTTGAGGAGGAATTTTTTATATGAAAAAAGTAAACAAGTCTTTCCGTTTACTTAGCGTTGTGCTTGCTGTGGTAATGATTTTTTCCACAGTATCGGTCGTAGCTTATGCTAACGAACCCACTGCGGTTGCAGAAAATTCTACTACAGGTGTTACATACACTTCTTTGGAAGAGGCTTTTAGTGCCGCTAATGCAGACGAGACCATTAAGCTTATAGATGATGTTGATGATACTATGAATCCTGCTACTGAAGTTGATGCAGGTGTTATATTGGACCTTAATGGCAACACTATTTCTGCTGCAAACTTCCTATCTTTCGGTGATGTTATTGATACTAGTGAAGGCTCTGTTGGTGGTATCATTATCAGTGATGATATCAGTGAAGCATTTACTGTTTTCCAGGCAAATAACAGTTATCTGCCTCTTTATGATAACGAAGGCGGTTGTTATCGTTTCTTTGATTATCAAGTAAAAACTTTAGGTTCACAGTATAGCAAAACCGCTGATTCACTCAAATTTGGTTTTGAAATCAGAATTGGCAGCAAAAGAGCGTATGAACTTATTTCTGCTGACCCTTCAATTTTGAATTTGGTGCTTAACCTTGAGGTTAAAAACAATGCTGACCCCAAGCCTGAGGTTTATACATATACTTGTGATGATGTTTTGATTAAGAAGTATGCTGATACCGTAGTTAAGAATTACGAAAAGTTTGCAACCACTTCTATTGCTCTCACATTTAACACAACCGGTATTTCAAGACTTGATGTTGGTGCAACCTATTCTGCAACTCCTGTTGCATCTGCTCCATTTACAAGAGTTGAAAAAACCGGCAATACTAAGACCTTTACAAAGTCTTGATTTTTTCGGAGGTGTTAGTAATGAAGAAAGTTTTTGAAATTCCTGAAATTGATGTAATTAAGTTTAAAATGTCTGAAAGTATTGCAGATGTTGATTTAGAAGATGTGCCCAGCGATCCTGAGTGGGATGTAGATATCGGTGGCGACTGGATGTAATTTTGTTTGATACGATTTTAATATATTCGTGTTAAATATTGGGTGCGGCTTGCACAGAAAAAAACTTAATCTTTAACAGGCCGGAAGATTCTTCCGGCCTGTTGTGGTATATAAACTTTAATGGTATTATATTTGGATTGATTTCAACTGAAAGGACGGTTTTGTTTATGAAAAACTATGCAGCTATATTAATTCTTTTGGTTATTTTAATATCGATTGTGTTTACCGCTTGTAACGATAGTAAACCAACAGTTTTATCGGATTCTAGTTCTGTTTCGAGTGACACGAATGGCAAAACCGAATCTAAAAGTGACGGGGATAACAATAATACAAATACCAATTCTGATAGTTATAAAGATGGGGGTGGGAGTTTGATAGATGATTCTTCGGTTAATAACAATAATTCAGATAAAATAACAAAACCCGAAAGTTCAATTTCTTCAGCACCATCCGATGTTAGTTCTAAAGTACCTACTGATACATCTTCTGATAATGGTACATCCTCGAATGATACAAGCACTGTAAAAAAACTTACATACAAAGAATATATGGCTTTAACCGCCACTGAGCAGCAAAAATATTATCAAAGTTTTAATTCTGTGGAAGAGTTTGCAGAATGGTATAAAAACGCTCAGGCGGAGTATAAGGAAGATGACGGCGCAATTCAAATAGGTGGTGGCGGTAACTTCGATTTGGGTGAATATATTAAATGATCCAGGTGAGTTTAAATGTATTATAATATTGCCGATTTAACGGTTAAAATTGACACATTCGGTACCGCGAAACAGAGGCTTGAAAAGTATTTATGTGCACCTTCGGAAAATATTGATTTAGAACTTGTTTCCCCTTGGGAAAACAGTAAATATCTTCACCCGGGTGTTAGCGATGATGTAGGGGAGTATATGTCACTCGGAACGGTCTTTTATGAAAAATTGCTCAGTTTTGATGGATTTATGCTTCATTCATCTGCAGTGGTGGTGGATTCAAAGGCTTATTTATTTACTGCCGATTCAGGCACCGGAAAATCAACCCACACCGCCCTTTGGAAGGAACTTTTTGGTGAAAATGCGGTTATTCTTAATGATGATAAGCCGGCACTCCGTTTTAATAACGGTAAATGGTATGCTTACGGCACTCCATGGAGCGGCAAGCATGATATTAGTGCTAATATAAAGGCTGAGGTGGCAGGAATAGCCGTACTGCAAAGGGCAGAAAATAATTCCATAGAGCGTTTTTACGGAATAGATGCCATCAGTTCGGTGTTTAAACAGGTTAATCGTCCTAAAAGTGAAAATGCCCGTGGAAAGGTTCTTGAACTTCTTGACAAATTAATTGTTAATGTGCCAGTATGGGATCTCAAATGCAATATGGATATTGAAGCCGCGCGAATTTCGTATGAGGCCATGTCAGAAACTATTTAATTTTATAAGGATAGATGAAATGAAACTAAAAAAAGGATTTATTTTGCGTGAAGTGGCAGGGGAGATTGTTGTTGTTCCTTCGGGTGATACTTTGGATTTGAATATGATGATAACTCTGAACGAAACTGCTGCATTTTTGTGGAAACTAATTGAAAAAGGCGCAAGTGAAGAAGAACTTGTAAATGCTTTGCTTGCTGAGTATGAAATCACAGAAAAAGATGCTTTAATACATATTAAAAAGTTTGGAGAAACCTTGAATGAGCACGGATTTCTTGAATGAACGTGAGTTTCCGTTAGAGGAAATGATGCCGTTAATAATAGAGCATTTATCCCGCGGTAAATCGGTGAAAATTGCCCCTAAGGGTATAAGTATGCTTCCTATGATTCGTCCGGGAATTGACTGTGTGGTTTTATCACCGGTGCCGCAAAAACTTAAAAAGTATGATTTACCACTTTACAAAAGGGATGATGGCAAATATATTCTTCACAGAATAGTATCTGTAAAAGATAATCTTTGCTGTATTGGCGATAATCAGTTCAAGTACGAAAACGGTGTAAGGAAAGAACGGTTGATTGCGGTTGTCACTTCGTTTTACAGAGGAGATAAAGAACATTCTGTTAAAGAGTTTTCGTATAAATTATATTGCGTTTTCTGGCATTATAGCCGTCCTTTGAGGAAGATTTACAGGGGAGTTAAAAGAAGAATAAAAGCATTGTTTAAATAGATTTTTGAAGGAGGTTTATCGGTGGAAAAGGATCAACTTTTTAAAAATGGATTAGATATGATATATCTTTCCGCTTGCGCGCTTAATTCTGCCGTACCTTCTGCGGAAAAAATCAAAAAAATGGATTTGAAAGAGGTTTATAAACTTTCTTGCCGTCATTCAATGCAGGCAGTAACTTACATTGCAATTGAATCTTTTATAGCGCAGAATACCGAATATAGAGACAAGATTTCAAAAGAATTGTTGCAAGAATGGAAACTTATAAAATCGAAATCGGTAAGAAATCTTGTTTTATTTGATGAAGAACGTGGCAAATTAACCGCGTTTTTAGAAGAAAACAAGATTTGGTATATGTATTTAAAGGGTATAGTTATAGAAAAGTTTTATCCAAATCCGGGCATGCGTCAGATGCATGATAACGATATTTTATTTGACCCTTCAAGGCGTAAAGATGTGTATGATTATATGTTGAGTGCCGGTTATCAGGTGGAATGTTATAATAAAGGATATCCTGATGCATATAAAAAAGCACCTTCAATACTTTTTGAGATGCATCACTCTTTGTATACCGATTCTACCGAAGAAGGAGAGTTTAATAATTATTACAGGAATGTAAAATCAAGGTTATTGAAAGATAGTGATAATAATTTTGGTTATCATTTTTCTGATGAAGATTATTATGTTCACTGCATCACTCACACCTATAAGCATTTTAACATCGGCGGTAACGGTATTCGTTTTTTAATGGATGTTTATGTTTATTTATTAAAAAAATCGGATTCGTTGGATTACGGATATATTGAAAAGCAACTTGATTTATTGGGTATTAAAGAGTTTGAATTCGCTTTAAGAACACTTGCTGACAAAATATTCTCAGAAGAAACCGTAAAAAGCAGTTTTGCCGATTTGTTAAGTGAAGATGAAAAAGAGTCATTACTTTTTTATATCAGTTCGGGTACTTTTGGTAAGGTTAGCACTTTTGTGAAAAATAAGATTGAAAGATACAGAAACGAACAAAATGGCGGTACTTTTAAGTATATTTTACGAAGATTGTTTCCTGATTTGAATTTTTATAAAGTAAAATACCCGTTTTGTTATAAATATAAAATTTTTATTCCGTTTGTAGCTGTCTACCGTATATTTATCCGCAGTATAGTTAATTTTAAAGAATTGAAATATGAAGCAAAAGCTTTGTTTAAAAAAGAAAAATAGTGAGTATTAAAAAAGTCATCCTTGTTAGCAGACAAGGGTGACTTTTTTTGTTAGAGATGTATAAAAGTGAAATTTAATCCACCTTATTTGATAAATTGGAATTTATTTACTTGCTTTCGAAACCCGTTATGATATGATAACCTTCTTTAATTGCCAAAACTGTTTCAAAATAGATATACCAAGCCTGCGACTTGGATAAAAAAGAACGAAGCAAAAGCTTCGTTCTTTTTTTGGCGGAGACGGAGGGATTCGAACCCTCGTCCCTCAAGGGGCATCATGATTTCGAGTCATGTCCGTTATGACCACTTCGATACGTCTCCATATAATTATTTCGAGCAATAAACATTATATAAAATTTAAAGTGTAATGTCAAGTTTAAAATAGAAAAACGGATATAAAAATAAAAAATAAAAAATAAGTAAAAATCACAAAAAAACACTTGATTTTTACAAAAAGTGGTTGTATAATACTAAATAGTGGTGGAAAGTGTAGCGAAAAACCATTAAAATGTTTTAAAGTGGTGAAAATGGAGGTGAAAATCTATGCTTTTCGGAGGTTTCGATCATAAAATCGATAAAAAGGGCAGGGTTTTCATTCCATCTGCTTTCAGAGAAGAACTTGGTGAAAGTTTTATTATATGCCGCGGTATATACGGCAAAAAGTGTTTGTGCGTATATTCAAAAGAAGAATGGAATGCTTTGGTTGAAAAAATAGGCACACTTCCAAGTGCCAAATCCAGCACAGTAAAGCGCTTTTTGTATGACGGTGCTTTTAATGTTGAGTTTGACACTCAGGGAAGAATACTTGTTCCACCTTCGCTCAGGGATTATGCCGAGTTCGATACAGAGGTGCATATCATAGGCATGGATACCAACCTTGAAATTTGGGATGCTTCTATTTGGAAAGATGAAAATGAGGCTAATACACTTGAATCAATTTCGGCCGTTATGGAAGAACTTAACTTTTAATTATGGAATTTAATCATATATCTGTACTGTTAAATGAAACAGTTGAAGCCTTAAACATAAAGCCCGACGGCATTTATGTGGACGGTACTGCCGGCGGTGCGGGACATTCGTCGGAAATAGCTAAGAAACTTAAAAACGGAATGCTTTATGCACTCGATCGTGACCCCGATGCGGTAGCAATTGCAACTGAGAGACTAAAGGGTTTAAATGCTAAGGTTATAAATAGTAATTTTAGCGAAATGGCTCAGGTTATGAGGGAACAGGGTGTAGACTCTGTTGACGGTATTCTCCTAGATTTAGGAGTTTCCTCATATCAGCTTGA
>JAZTXU010000045.1:0-5609 GCA_045636565.1 Acutalibacteraceae bacterium | reverse complement strand
GTTATAACCGCATTATATGCCATATACCACAAAAATACCGAGGAAAGTATAAGCAAAAGACTCTTTAAAACATCTTTTTTAAGTTTTCCGTGGGATTCTTCTGTTGTTTCTTCCTTTTCGGTAACCGCCGTTTCTTTAAGCACACGGTTCTCCTTAACGGCGAACACCATAACTAAAACCGAAACCAGCATAAAGCCTGCAATCACTAAAAATGTGGGTAAGAACGACTGATTTTCAGAATAAACGGTTGCGCCTTCAGCACTCTTTTCGCTTTTAAGCAAAAACATCATAACAACCGTTGCAAAAATACCGCCAATATAACCCACTAAATTTATAACCGCGTTAGCCTTACTGCGAAGCGGTTTTTCGGTGACATCGGGCATATACGCCACTGCAGGAGTACGGTAAACTGACATTATTACGAGTAAAATAAACAGTGTAACAATAAACCCTGTATAACTTCCCTTTTCGGTAAAAAATCCCAGCACAGTCATAGTAACCACCGCCGCTATTGTACCGAAAAGTATATATGGTGTTCTTTTCCCAAGTTTTGTGCGCGTTTTATCGGACAATGCGCCAAAAAGCGGCAACATAAAAATAGCCAACACATTATCCACAGACATAATGGCATTAGCCTTAAATGTGCCAAGACCAAACTTGTTTTCCAATAAATACGGTATTACCTGATCATAAAATTGCCAGAACGCCAATATTGACATAAAAGCAAAACCTATAAGCACAGTGCGTTTATAATTAAGCTTCATTACAGTTCTCTGCACCTTCCCAAATAATTTTGAAAAGCTCATCTGCGCGAGCCTTATCACCCGACAGATGCAAAAATCCAAACAGACACTCTAATCCCGTTGCAATATGATATTCTTTATTTGTGGCACTTTTGGGTGTTGAAGATGTGTGAAAATTTCTGCCCCTCTTAAAAACCGAAATTTCCTTTTCGGAAAGCACAGGCTCAATTAAAGCGTATGCCTTTGCCTGCGCCGAAGCCTTAACGAACTCAACAGAAAGTTTATGAAGTTCACCCGACGGTCTGTTCACCTCGGCAAGTGCTGTGCGTACATAAAGACCATAAACCGCGTCACCCACGAAACAAAGCACTGACGGACTCAATAAATTAGGATTTTCCATTATTTACCCCATTAATACATAAAATCAAATTCTATATCAAGAATACTTACAGTATCGCCTTCGCCTATTCCTGCTTCTTCAAGCGCTTTAATAATACCGCAATCTCTGATAATTCGCTCAAAATACTGCAATGATTCATAGTCATCAGGGTCAACCCTGTTCATAACTTCATCAAGCCAATCACAGTTTTCAACATAGTAAATGCCGTTTTCTTCTCTTACAGAGAAATCACGCTTATTTGAAACCACAATTTCTCTCTTAGGTTCTGCTTCATATTTCTTTATGGGCGGTAATTTTTGAAGTTCGGCAGCAACATAATTTATAAGTTCTGCCGTACCTTCTGCAATAGCCGCCATAATGGGGAAGAATTTATATCCCTTATCTTCAAAGTATTTTCTTATGCGTTCTACCTCTTCATCATCGGTGAGGTCACACTTATTACCTACCACAATCTGCGGACGCTCGCTCAGTTCCTCACTAAAAACCGAAAGTTCGTGATTGATTTTCTCAAAATCATCAATAGGATCTCTGCCCTCACTGCCCGAAATATCTATTACGTGTAAAAGCATTCTGCAACGTTCAACGTGGCGTAAAAACTCGTGACCAAGACCTACACCTTCGCCTGCACCCTCAATAAGACCCGGGATATCCGCCATTACGAAGGATGAACCCTCGCCCATTCGCACAACACCCAAAACAGGGGTCAAAGTGGTGAAATGATAGTTTGCAATTTTAGGCTTTGCCTCACTTACAACTGAAACTAATGTGGACTTGCCAACATTCGGGAAGCCAATTAGTCCCACATCGGCAAGTAATTTAAGCTCAAGCGTTACATCAAGCTCTTCGCCGGGGTTTCCGTTATTCGCATATCGCGGCACCTGACGTGTTGAGGTTGCAAAATGTTGATTGCCCCAACCGCCATTACCGCCCTTAGCGATTATTACCGGCTCACTGTCTGAAATATCGGCAATAATTCTGCCGTCTTCAGCATCCTTAACTAGTGTGCCCACAGGCACAGATATTATAAGGTCGGGCGCACTTTTTCCCGTGCAACGGGAAGTTCCGCCGTTTTGACCTGATTCTGCAACATATTTTCTTTTATAACGGAAATCTGCCAAAGTGGACAAATTACTGTCAGCCACAAACACAATATTTCCGCCGCGGCCGCCGTCTCCACCGTCGGGTCCGCCTGCCGCAACATATTTTTCTCTGTGAAAAGCAACGGCACCGTCGCCGCCTTTTCCCGCTTTTAAATGTATTTTTGCTATATCTACAAACATTTATTCATCCTCAGTTTCCGGAAATTCTAACTGTTCCTCATTTTCAATATAAAGCTTGTAAATTTCACAAGCCCTATCTAAATCTTCTTCGTTTACATATATATTATCAGGAATGAAGGCTCTGCCAATAACATGTTTTAAATACCCGCAAGCTCCTTGCTGTGTACAAATAAAGGGTATACCATTTTCTCTTAATAATTCCTGATAAATTTCAGATGAAGCTGTGTTCCATATAACAGCCGCAAGACAAGGTTCTTTCTTTTTGTTTTGCCTATTTTCACTCTTTTTCCAAAAAGCCATTATTATTCCTCGAGATTTTCTTCAATAAAAAAATAATTCGGGCGCTGATAGCACCCGAATTTTAATACTTACTGCTCAACAGCGTATATACTTACCTGTTTACGGTCTCTGCCTACACGTTCGAATTTTACCTTACCGTCGATAAGAGCAAAAAGTGTATCATCAGAACCGCGGCCTACATTGTTGCCTGCATGGATGTGTGTTCCTCTCTGGCGAACGAGAATGTTGCCTGCGAGAACAAACTGACCGTCTGCACGCTTAACACCAAGTCTTTTAGACTCACTGTCACGACCGTTCTTTGTTGAACCCACACCTTTTTTGTGAGCGAACAACTGAATATTAAGCTTTAACATTATTTTGCACCTCCGAATATAGTTATGTTATTACTGTATTGATTGGAAAGTTCTGTTAAATGAAGCTTTAAGCCTTCAAGCACCTGAACAGATGCTTTGGAAGGATTTTGCACCTTAATGCACATAAAGGCTTCCTCCACTATGGCATCAGCCATGTCACCTATAATTTCAATTATAGTGTTAGCAGCCATATAAGCCGCTGAAGACACCGCAGAGCAAACAATTTTTCCAATCTCATCGTCACCGTTTTTAGACGAGTGACCGCTGATTTCAAAGCCGTAAAGACCTTTACTGTCAGCCAAAAACTTTACACTTGTCATACCTATTAACCGATTTCGTTAATCTGTACCTTTGTGTAAGGCTGTCTGTGGCCCATTTTACGAGCACTGCCTTTCTTGGGTTTGTAAGTAAATACAGTGATCTTCTTACCCTTGCCGTTCTTTAAAACGGTACCCTTAACGAAAGCGTCCTTTACATAAGGCTTGCCAACCTTTAAAGTTTTGTTACTTACAGCAACAACCTTATCGAAAGTAACTTCCTCGTCAACTTCAGCGTTAAGCTTTTCAACGTAAATAACGTCACCGTTCTGAACACGGTACTGCTTACCACCTGTTTCGATAATTGCGTACATTCTTTTACACCTGCCATCATTTTACAGTCTCGCTACAGATAGGCGTGCACCAAAATTTAGGCACAACTTTAAAAGCCCACAATATGCGGCTTAAGTATTTTACCACCAAGAAGTCAATTTGTCAAGTAAAATATGAAAAAACACAAAATTAAATATAAAAATCGCAAATTTAAATTTTTTTTGATTTTTTTGAAATTTATACTTGATTTTATCGGAAAGATGTGGTATTATACTATGGCGGTCTGATTTGGGACCACATTTTGCGCTGATAGCTCAGCTGGATAGAGCGTCTGGCTACGGACCAGAAGGTCGGGAGTTCGAATCTTCTTCAGCGCGCCAAAATAACGGTTTCACCTTTTAGGTGGAGCCGTTATTTTTATGTACTGTTAAAATATCGAACTCCCGTGGGAGTTCGTCGAAGCAGCCGCAACTGCGCGTTAGCAGTTGCGGACTGTGAAGTCTCGAGCACCGCAAATTATTTTGGGAACCGTGCGCCACGGTCAAAATAATGCGGGCGCAGAGTACCTTCTTCAGCGTTTCAAAAACCGATTCGAACTCTGAGAGGGTGAGGAGCGTCAAGAAAACAGTACGGTGTACTGTTTTTAGCTCCGAAGTACGAGGCGGGTACTGTTTGCGAGGCAAACGGTCGCCGAGTTAGGCACATATACTATATATGAAAAATTTTTACAATTTTTTCAACCTGCTACATTTTATACTTTTTTGTTTTGATTTTTCCATATAGATTAAAGGTTTTACCATTGAAATTTTAGTTTTGTGACGTATAATATTTAAAAACGAATTTACTAGGAGTGTTTATATGAAATATCCTGAGTTTTGCAAAAATGTTATTGATGTAACAAAAGCACCTTATTTTGCTGATAATACAGGTGAAACCGATTGTACCGCAGCGCTTATTAAGGCTATTGATGACTGTGTTGAGGGTTACATAAAGGGTCTTGAGGAATTCCGCGAAAAATTGCTTAAAATGGCAGCGGTGCAGGGCGGAAATGTTTATGTCGGCGCTGAAAATGGCCGAGTGCTTAATGGTCAAGTTTATATGACTTTTCCTGAAAAATATGTGCCTATAAAAATGCTTTATTTCCCTAAAGGAACATATCTTGTAAGCGATACTGTTACATACTCGTTTGATAATTTGTTTGCTCCTCAGCACCCGACTTACACCTGCGAATTATGCAGAAATATTAATTTGATAGGTGAAAGTCGTGAAGAAACCATAATCAAGCTTAAGGACAATTCAAAGGGTTTTGAAAAGGGTAATTGCAAGCCTGTTATCAGCTTTAATAAAAAGAGCTCAATAGATAAAGAGACCACTAACTGCGCTCAAATGAACACCTTAAATAACTTGACCGTTGATTGCGGTAAAGGAAATGAGGGTGCAGTAGGTGTTATTTATGCAGCTTCAAATGTGGGAAGAATTGAAAATGTAACCATTAAGGGTAATAACAGCCTCCACGGTTTGGTTTTTGATTATGGCGTTGAGGCTTGCGTTAGCGGTGTTACAATTGAAGGATTTGATTACGGCATCAAAACAGGTCATACCTCTCCGGTTATTTTTGATGATTTGGATGTTTCTAAAAATCGCGTTGCAGGTGTTTTAGCCAAGAATGCAAACCTTATTTTCAATAAGGTGAATTGGGGTGAAAATCCTGCGTTTGAGTTTGCGACAAGCAATATTGGCAGATATTATGTTAGAGATACCGATATAAAATATATTGGTGATATAACCGGAAATAACCTCTTTATAGAGGAAAATCCATTAGTTACTCAAGCTGAAAATTGGCCTGTTTATGAAAAAACTGAAGATTTCAGCAAATGGGCTTCGGTTGAAGAGTTTGGCGCAGTTGGCGATGGTGTTACCGATTCAACGGTTGCCATTCAAAA
>JAZTXU010000044.1:0-15030 GCA_045636565.1 Acutalibacteraceae bacterium | reverse complement strand
ATTAGAACGAAAAAATAAAGCAGCCTTAACGGTTTATTTTTGTTCAGAAGGCGATTGCGTGTGGGATATAGCAAGAAATTATAACGCAAGCGTTGACGAAATAATGAAATTAAATTCTCTTGAAACTGAAGAATTGCTTGATGGTAAAATGATTTTAGTGCCCGTTATGTAATATAATATTAATCTTAGAAGCCTGCTCATATTGAGCGGGCTTCTAAGATTTTTGGAATAATTATAGTTTTCGTGTTTAAATCGACATCTTTTGCTTGTAATTATCCTGAATATAGTATATAATTAAAATAATTATATTGTTATGAGGTGAAGATATGCTTAGTAGTCTGTTATCGGGTCAATTAACAACAACCGATGCGATTATATATATACTTTCTGCTTTGGCGGTTATATTTTTAACCATGCCTATTCACGAATTTGCTCACGCTTTTATTGGTGTTAAATTGGGTGATAAAACACCGCGTTGGCAGGGAAGATATACTATAAATCCTTTTGCTCATATTGATTATTTCGGTGCACTTTGTATTATTCTTTTTGGTTTTGGTTGGGCAAAGCCTGTGCAGATAAACCACAACAATTTAAAAAGCCCCAAAAGAGATATGGCTTTTATTGCTTTGGCAGGACCCGTAGCTAATATTTTGTTTGCGTTGGTTTCTATGCTGCTTTTGTATGGAGTTATGGCGATTATAGTAGCACTTACAATAACCTCCGGTGATATTTGGAGTTATTTAATACAGTTTTTCGGTTTTGTGGCAGAAATTAATATATCCTTGGCGGTATTTAACCTTTTACCCATTCCTCCGCTTGACGGTTCAAGAATTCTAACCGCATTTTTGCCGTACAAGGCATATTACACTATAATGCGTTACGAAACATATATTTATTTCGGTTTGATAGCGGCGTTATATCTTGGCGTGCTTGATGCTCCGCTTAATTTCCTTACAAATTCACTTTGGGGATTCCTTTCCGATATAGCATCTCTTCCTTTTAGCGGTATTTTAGGGTGATAAAATGGAAAATACATTATCATACAGATTAGAGGGCTTTGAGGGCCCGCTTGATTTGCTTTTACAGCTTATCTCAAGAAATAAGCTTAATATTTATGATATACCTCTTACTACACTTATAGACCAATATTTAGAACAGGTAAAGCTTTATGAGGAAGAGGAATTGGAACTTGGAAGCGAGTTTCTTGAAATGGCTTCAAGACTTCTTTATATTAAAACAGTTAGTCTGCTTCCGCGCCACGATGAAATCGTAAAGCTCAAAGAAGAACTTGAGGGCGAACTTCTCGAATATTTGGTATGTCAGCAGGTTGCAAAGCAGTTATCAACAATGCAGGACGGTTTTGATAAGTTTGTAAAAGGTCCCACAGAATACGATTTTGATAAAACTTATGAACTTGTGCATCAAAGCGATATTCTTCACACTGCATATCTTTCAGCGGTTGGCAGAGGTAAAAGAAAACTACCTCCTTCAACGGCTCCGTTTACAAAGATTGTTGCAAAAAAAATTGTATCTGTTTCAACAATAATTGTATTTGTTATTCGTAATTTGTTTAGCGGTGGAAAAACTAAATTAAGCAACCTTTACAAAACCGCAACCAGCCGATCAGAACTTGTAGCGACATTTTTAGCTGTGTTAGAACTTTGTAAGGCTAACCGTGTTAAAATTGAGGGCGATAACGATAATGCAGAAATTACACTTATTAAGGGGCATAAAAAGAGATGAATACAGAACAGTTAATTAATGCCTTTGAGGCGGTGCTTTATGCAGGCGGTGAGCCTATCAGTATTGACCGTCTTTCTCAGGTGTTTGAAATAACTCCCGTAAAGGTTGTTAAGATTATGGACGCGCTTTGTGAAAAAATGCAAAAGAACGGAAGCGGTCTGGAACTTTTAAGGCTTGAAAATACCTATCAATTAGCAACCAAAACTGAGTTTGCCGATTATATTAAAAAGGCTTTTGATATGCGCCGCAGAACTCCGCTTTCATCTGCCGCTCTTGAGGTTTTGGCGGTTGTGGCTTATAATCAGCCCGTTACCAAATCATTTATAGAGCAGGTGAGAGGGGTTGATTGTTCGGGTGTTGTTTCAACCCTTATTGAAAAAGGTCTTATCGAAGAAAGAGGCAGACTTGAGCTCCCCGGCAAACCCTTGCTATACGGCACAACCAAGAATTTTCTTCGTTGTTTTAGTCTTGCTGATTTAACCGAACTTCCGCCTTTGCCCGAATCACAGAGAGAAGAAAATGATATCGGAGAACAGTTGGAAATTGCCGATGAAAATGAGGAGACCGAAGATTGATTGCATTAATAATTATAGGTGCATTACTTTTTTTGATTCTTTTAATTTTGTTTCTTCCGCTTAATGTTTTTATAAGTTTTAAAGATGAATTTTATGTTAAAGTAAAATTTGTTGGAATAAAACTTTACGAAACCACCGAAAAGAAGAAGCAAAATGATAAGAAAAAAACAGAAGGAGCCTCTTCTGAAAAGGAAGAAAATATGGCTCTTGGTGAAAGTAAAGAGTTGTTTTCTTTTTTAAAAAAGAAGTACGGTTTTATTGGCAGTGTAAAAAAGTTATTGGTGCTGTTTCGTGAAATGCTGGCACATATAAAGCCATATTTGAGACATATTAAATTCAAGAATATAATAGTTTCAATTACTGTTTCTTCAGATGATGCCGCCGCCACTGCCATTGAGTACGGAAAGGTTTGCGGTCTGGCGTATCCCGTGCTATCGTATCTTGACAGTTATTCAACGGTAAATTTCAAAAAAATAGATATTAAAAGTGATTTTGATAGCAATAAAAAAGAATTCGAATTTTCACTTAAAATCAAACTGCAAATAATTTATATGCTGATATCAGTGTTTAAGATTTATTCAGATTATAAAAATTTCACCTTAAAGGAGAATTATGATGAGCGAAAGTAATATTAAGGGTATTATGGATGTTACAATGGAAAAACTCAGAACAATGGTAGATGCCAATGTTATCACAGGTGACCCTGTTGTTATCGGAGATATCACACTTATACCGGTTTCTAAGGTTGCATTCGGTCTCGCTACCGGCGGTAGTGATTTCCCAAGCAAATCAGGAGCTGAACTTTTCGGTGGCGGTGGCGGTGCAGGTGTTACTGTATCTCCTATTGCATTCATTGTGATTTCGGGTGATAATGTAAAAATGCTTCCCGTTTACAATGAACTTACAACAGTTGAAAAAGCGGTTTCAATGGCTCCCGAAATTTTGGATAAGGCAAAAGAACTTTTCCGTAAAAAAGAAGCAAAAGAAGAGGAAAAAGAGTAATACTAAGGACTGCCCCACAATAAATTAATATTGGTGGGGTGGTTGTTTTGAAAAAGCTTTTAGTCATAGTCCTGATTGTTATATGCCATATTTTGCCGTTTAATGTCTCTGCAATAGGCACATCAGCCAAAGCGGCGATACTTATAAATGCTGATACAGGTGAGGTTATATACGAGCATAATGCAGATGCCCGTTTGCCGATGGCAAGCACAACCAAGATTATGACTGCATTGATTTTGTGCGAAAATGCTGATTTAAATAAGGAAATTACCGTTACGGCAGAAATGCTTAGAGTTGAGGGTTCCTCAATGGGGCTTCTGGCAGGTGATAAGGTAACTTTTCACGATTTGCTTTATGGAATGATGTTAGCGTCGGGGAATGATGCCGCAAATGTAACCGCATATAGTCTTGGAGGCACAGTGGATGCTTTTGTGAAGCAGATGAACGAAAAAGCAGAGCAGATTGGTATGAAAAACACTAATTTTGAAACACCCTCGGGTCTTGATGCTTTGGAGCATTATTCCACCGCTCGAGATATGGCTAACCTTACCCGTTATGCTTTGAAAAATAAAGAATTTGCGAAAGCTGCGAAAACCGAAAAAGCAACCCTTAATTATGGTAATCCTCCATATAAACGAAGCCTTACCAATCATAATAAGTTACTGAAAAACTTTGAGGGTGCAATAGGGGTTAAAACAGGATTCACAAAAAAGTCGGGTAGGTGTTTAGTTTCAGCCGCCGAGCGTGACGGTAAGCGAGTTATAGCGGTAACGCTTTGCGACCCTGATGATTGGCGTGACCATAAAGTAATGCTTGAATACGGATTTTCGGCAATAACTTTGACTGAAATAACCCCTGAAACCAACGAAATTAACGTTCCTGTTATAGGCGGTCAAGAAAATTCAGTTAATATAAAAATAGAACCTTATTGTGTGAGCTCACTCGATAATGCAAAAATTGATTGCGAAATAGAACTTCCGCAGTTTGTGTATGCCCCAATAAAAAATGGTGAGCAAATAGGAAATGCGGTTTATAAAAAAGGGGAAACCGTTATAGCAAAGGTTCCTCTTTGTGCAAAAGAAAATGTTAATTTGGCTCCTGTAAAAAAAGGTTTTGGAGCGGAATTTAAAGAGGATATAAAATATATTTTTAAAGGTATTTGGGAGAAATAAATGAAGGATAATAAAATAAGACTGCAAAAGCATTTATCGGAAAGTGGTATTGCTTCAAGAAGAAAAGCAGAGGAATTAATAGAACAAGGCAAGGTACGTGTAAACGGAAGAGTGGCAACCCTTGGCGCTAAGGTGGACCCAAAGCGCGATAAGGTTACTGTTTCAGGAAAAACTGTAATTGCCAACACCCAGAAGATGTATATTATGCTCCACAAGCCGCGTGGTTTTGTTACAACCACTAAAGATGAGTTAGACCGCAAGTGCGTTACCGACCTTGTTAAAGACGCAGGAGTGAAGCTTTTCCCCGTGGGCAGACTTGACCGTAATTCTGAAGGTTTACTTATTATGACTAATGATGGTAACTTTGCAAATAGCCTTACACATCCCTCAGCACACGTTAATAAAACTTATCGCGTAACCGTTAAGGGTGATTTAGTGGATGAAAAACTTGTGAAACTGCAAGAGGGAATCGAACTTGACGGCAGAAAAACTCTTCCCTGTGATGTTTTTGTGGCGGAACGCAAGGCGGATAGAACTGTGCTTATTTTCATAATTCATGAGGGTAGAAACCGTCAGATAAGAAGAATGTGCGAAGCGGTTGATTTAGAGGTTATGCGCCTTAAACGTACCGAGATTGCGGGTGTTAAGCTTGGTATGTTGCCTCAAGGAAAATGGCGCCCTCTCAATGAAAGAGAAATGCGCCACTTAACAAATATTTCGGCTGAAAAAGAAGGTTGATTGAATGTTATACTTAGGACCTATAAGCTACGAAGAATCAAAGGCTTATTTTGAAAAGGCAAATATTGAATTTAATGAAAATTCAGGTTGCGTTTGTTGTAAAGATGGTAATGAAATTTTAGGCTTTAGCCTTTATGATTTGGATCAAGAAAAAATGACTGTGAAATACATTGAACCGTTAGATGATATCGCGTTGGCAGATGGTATTTTAAGAAGCACACTTCATATTGCCGCAGAGCATAGCATTTTAAATGCTTTTTATGATGATACTGTGCCTTGTGATTTTCTTGAAAAAATTAAATTCATTAAAAACGAAGTTGAAAAAAGACTTGATATAGATAAGCTTTTTAAAAGTTGTTGTAATTGTGGTTGATAAACATATAAAAACAGAGCCAAGGTAATCCTTGGCTCTTATTTTATTAAACCGTTTCATTATCGGTTATAAAGTATTTGTTCATAAGAATTATAGCAATAATTATAGCTACAAAAATACCACCGTTAGCACCTAATGCTATGATATAAGGCATTGAGCCTAAGGTTGATAATCCGTACATAACGGCAAAAACAATAAGCCAATTCCTTGTGGCTTTCGGTTTCACTAAAAAAGGCACCTTGAAATTCATTCCCTGATAAGCGGATTTTATAAATCGGTGTATTTTCTTCATACCGAAAAAGTTGATTAAGTAGGTTAAAACACCAAGTATTATAAAACACGGACCTATCAATTTAAGTAATAAAGTGGGGGTTATTTCAGCTAAAGCAGGATATTCCTCGAACAGTTTTTCAAGTTCGGCATTTGAAGATGATTTTTCAAGTTCATTTAAAATACCGTTTCCTGCAAAAATCAAAAGCACACCGCTTACGATACTAATAATAGCAGAAACTTTATCTATTATATACTGCGCGTAAACGGTACCGCTGATGCAACGCAGACTTTCTGAAGGGTCTTCATTTTTAACGATTTTTGCATATGTAATCCATAAAAAGATTGTTAGTAAAATAGTGATTACAGGTAATCCACCGCCCAAAAAAGAGAAGAATGCAGATGCGGAAACCGAAATACATAACGCCAGAAACAGATTATCCTTTAATGCGGCTGAAACTCTGTCACCAATAGGGTTGAAATTTATAGGTTCGGCTACGGGAGCGACTGTACCGCAATTGGGGCAGGATGTAAGTTCGTTATCATATACCAAACCGCAATTTAAACATTTCATAATTATTCCTCCTTTTGAATCATTATACGTTAAAAGTGTGCTTATTGCAATGATTATTTATTTAAAAGTTTATTGCACTTGGCTATAAAGTGTGTTAAAATTAATTGAAAAATTAATCTGAAAGGAAAATTTTAAATGGAATTTAATGTAAATCACCCGATACTGTTTGTAATTGTTGGTATTATAATTGCGGTGGTATTGGCACAATCTGTTTATTTTTTGGTAAAGGCTTTAAAGCGTGCCAAGGAAATAGGAATTGAAACCTCTGTAATAAGAAAGACCATATCTTCTTCAGCAGTGTTTACCATAGCACCTGCTATTGCGGTATTGGTGGGAGTTGTAGCCCTTTCTAAAAGTTTAGGTGTGGCTCTGCCGTGGTTAAGACTTTCTGTAATCGGCTCCATCACTTATGAAACCGTTGCGGCTAACAATGCTTTAACTGCTGCAGATTTGGGAGCGGGTTCAACTGTTTCTACTGCTTCAATGTATGTTACTGTACTTTGGGTTATGACAATAGGTATTGCAATAGGTCTTATTTTAGTGCCGTTTGTTACAAAAAGAATACAAGGCGGTATGAATAAGATTGGTATGAAGGATAAAAAATGGGGCGAAATATTTAACAACGCTATGTTCCTTGGTATGATTTCGGCATTTTTGGGTTATGTATTTTGCGATGTTTCGGATATTTTCCATGGCAAAACCGCAGGGCTTACTCCCGTTTGTGTTATGGCGGTATCGGCAGTTATTATGGCGGTCTGCGGTCTGCTTGCAACCAAACTTAAAATTCGTTGGCTTACAGATTATGCGTTACCGCTTAGTCTTATAGGCGGTATGGCGGCAGCAATTCCGCTTGCAAATCTTTTGGGTTATGAGGTGGTAAAATGAAAGAGAAAAAACAACTTACATATCTTGATTCTGTTCATAGAGACGGTAAAATGTGGGGAATTGCAATTTGTATAATTTTATTTGCATTTCCTATAGCAGTTTCGCTTATTTTCAGCGCAGTTCCTGAATGGAGGCCGTTGGTTCAGGGTCTTATAGCAACAATGCCAATGTATTGGGCGGTAGGTTTGGTTGAAATTTTTACTTATGTACCGATGCTTGGAGCCGGAGGTACATACCTTTCATTTGTAACAGGTAATATTTCAAATTTAAAACTTCCGTGTGCAGTTGATGCTATGGAGCGTGCTAAGGTAAGCCCTTCTTCTGAGGAAGGGGAAATTATTTCCACAATTTCAATAGCGGTTTCAAGTATTGTAACCACTATTATCATTATTATAGGTGTAATTTTAATTGTGCCGCTTACCCCGATTTTAGAATCTCCGATTTTAGAACCTGCTTTTGATTTGATTTTACCGGCACTCTTTGGCGGACTTGCAGTAGTTTTCATTTCTAAAAATGCAAAACTGTCTATAGCACCAATAATTCTTATGCTCACCTTGTTTATTTTCGTTCCTGCCCTCAACAAAGGCACTGTGGGAATTATGGTGCCTGTTGGCGTGTTGTTTACCGTTGCAGTTGCAAGAATTATGTATAAAAAGGGTATGCTTTAATATGGAATATTTATTATATGCTTTATTGGGTTTAACGGTTGTGGTTGTGGCTCTCTTATTGGTTATTGTAATAAGAACACTCAATTTCAAGCCTACGGATTCAGTAAAGGTTTCAGAAGAAGAAATAAAATTTAACGGTGAAAAGGCAGTTGAAAATTTGCGCGAATTGGTACGTTTCAAAACTGTGTCGTATAAAGATTCCTCATTGGAAGATGATGCTGAATTTGAAAAGTTGATAGCAAAACTGCCTGAACTTTACCCCAATGTGTTCCAAAAATGCGAGTTTTTAAAATTGCCCGATCGTGCACTTCTTTTTAAATGGGAAGGAAAACAACATTCTGATCCCACCGTTTTAATGGCTCATTATGATGTTGTGCCGGTTAATGAAAATATGTGGGAAAAACCGCCATTTGAGGCAATTCTTGAAGACGGTGTAGTGTGGGGTAGAGGTACGCTTGATACTAAAGCCACCGTTAACGGCGTGTTATTTTCCGCAGATACATTAATTGCAGAAGGATTTGTACCCCAAAATGACATTTATTTTGCTTTTTCGGGCGGAGAAGAAATAAACGGCAACGGAGCAGTCAATATAGTTGATTATTTTGTTGAAAACAAAATTGAGCCTGCCTTAGTGGTTGATGAAGGCGGTGCGGTTGTGGAAAATGTTTTTCCCGGAGTATCCGCACCCTGCGGTATGATAGGTATAGCGGAAAAGGGTATGGTAAATGTGGAATACCGTTGCAAATCCGCGGGAGGACATGCTTCTGCCCCTAAACCTCACACACCGGTAGGTTTGCTTTCTGCCGCTTGCAGTAATATGGAAAATAATCCCTTTAAATCACATCTGACAAAGCCTGTTGCGCTGATGTTTGATACATTGGGCAGACATTCAAATTTCCTTTACAGAATGATATTTGCTAATCTCTGGGCTTTTGGCGGCGTTTTGGATATGATATGTAAAAAAAGCGGGGGAGAACTTAACGCACTTATGCGTACAACCGTGGCTTTTACTCAAATGAGCGGAAGCGATGCTCCAAATGTTATACCGCCAGAGGCTTCAATGGTTTCGAATATTCGCTTAAATCCTGATGATACAGTTGATTCGGCTTTGGACTATATAAAGAAAACCGTGAATAATCCAAGTATTGAAATATCAGCACTTTACGGAATGAATCCGAGCAGAATTTCGCAGACTGACTGTGAAGGCTTCGAAAAAGTCGCTACTGCGGTGGCTTCGACTTGGAAGGGCTGCATAGTGTCTCCGTATCTTATGGTGCAATGCTCTGACAGTCGCCATTATGGCAGAATTTCAGATAAGGTTTACAGGTTTTCTGCAATGGATTTAACAAGCGAAGAAAGAGCAACAATACACGGAAACAATGAAAGAATAAGAGTTGAAACAGTAAAGCGCGCAGTTGAATTTTACATAAGACTTATTAAACAGTGTTAAAAAATTAAAAGGAGAGGACTAAAGTTCTCTCCTTTTTTATGTTAATTATTTAATTACACCTGCTGAGGTTTCCTTTTGGATTACATCGTGAGCGCCACCCTCAATAATACTTGTTGAAGAAACAAGTGTGAGTTTAGCTTTTTGCTGAAGTTCGGCAATGGTGAGAGCACCGCAGTTGCACATTGTGGATTTAACCTTGCTGAGTGAAAGGCTTACATTGTCCTTCAATGTACCGGCATAAGGTACATAAGAATCAACACCTTCTTCAAATGATAACTTTTTATCGCCACCAAGGTCGTATCTCTGCCAGTTTCTGGCGCGGTTTGAACCTTCACCCCAGTATTCTTTATAATAGTTACCGTTGATGTTAATCTTGTTTGTGGGGCTTTCATCAAAACGAGCAAAATATCTGCCTAACATCATAAAGTCAGCACCCATAGCAAGAGCTAATGTAATGTGATGGTCGTGAACGATACCACCATCAGAACAAACGGGAACATAAACACCGGTTTTTTCAAAGTATTCATCACGAGCTTTGCAAACATCAATAAGAGCAGTGGCCTGTCCACGGCCGATACCCTTTGTTTCACGGGTGATACAAATTGAACCACCGCCGATACCAACCTTAATAAAGTCAGCTCCTGCTTCTGCTAAGAAGAGGAAGCCTTCGCGGTCAACAACGTTACCGGCACCAACCTTAACAGTGTCACCGTACTTTTCGCGGATAAACTTAATTGTTCTTAACTGCCATTCGCTAAAGCCCTCGGATGAGTCAATACAAAGAACATCTGCGCCGGCCTCAATTAAAGCGGGAACACGCTGCTCATAGTCACGGGTGTTGATACCTGCACCTACAACATAGCGCTTGTCCTTATCTAAAAGCTCGTTGGGATTTTCCTTGTGCGCATCATAGTCCTTACGGAAAACGAAATAGAGAAGATTACCGTCTTTATCAACAATGGGAAGAGAATTAAGCTTGTTATCCCAGATAATGTCGTTCGCTTTTTTAAGTGTGGTAGATTCATCAGCAACGATTAAGTCCTTTAAAGGAGTCATAAAATCGCTTACTTTAGTATCGGTAGACATACGGCTAACACGATAATCTCTGCCTGTAACAATACCTAAAAGCTTGCCGTTGGATGTACCGTCAGAAGTAACGGCAACTGTTGAAAAGCCGTTTTTAGCCTTGAGTTCCAAAACATCGGCTAATGTATTATCAGGAGTAACATTAGAAGCACTTACAACAAAGCCTGCTTTGTAAGACTTTGCGCGAGCTACCATTGCGGCTTCATCTTCGATAGACTGTGAACCGTAAATAAAGGAAACACCGCCCTCACGAGCTAATGCTACTGCTAAGCGTTCACCTGAAACAGACTGCATTATAGCAGAGGTCATAGGAATGTTCATAGAAATGGCAGGCTCTTCACCCTTTTTAAACTTTACAAGAGGTGTTTTGAGGCTGACATTTGCCGGCACACATTCAGCAGAAGAGTAACCGGGAACGAGTAAGTACTCATTAAAGGTATGTGACATTTCATTAAAATAATAAGCCATTTTTCTACTCCTTTTTAATAAATATATTTCTAATATTATAATAAAAAATAGGAGCATTGTCAACCATAAAAAGCTTAAATTTTAATTAAAAAAGCCAAACTGTAACAAATAACAGTTCGGCTTTTTAATGTTATTAAATTTTAGTGGAATTACACAATCTCAGCAATATCAAAAAGCTTCTTAGGTAATTCAGCCTCATCAGCAGATACTGTGAAGAGGAATTCAACATCTTCAATCTTAGCAACTCTCTCAAGGAAAGTTACAAGTTCCTCATAATCGCGAGTGCCGATGCGGAGAGTAGCGTCACCGAAAATGTGAGTAACATCATGGTTGCCGGCTTTAATACCGCTAATTAAACCGAAGTATTCACCGTAACCTGAAATACCATAAGCCTCTGCATCAATAAGGCGTGCCTTATGTGTAACGGAATAGGTCAATGTGTCGCCCTTTTCGATGCAAACAACATTACCAAGACTAGCAGCAGTAGCAGCATTTACTAAATCTACTAACTTCTTAGTTTTTCCTGAACCTTTTTTTCCGATAATCAATTTAATCATTTATACCAGCTCCTTTTATATTTCACTGCCCGAAGGCAGTAGTTTCTTAAATTATTTGCCAAGTCTGGCTTCAAGTTCTGCCTTTTGCGATTCATAACCGGGCTTTCCGAGAAGCGCAAACATATTCTTCTTATAACTTTCAACACCGGGTTGGTCAAAGGGGTTAACTCCGAGCATATAACCTGAAATAGCGCAAGCCTTTTCGAAGAAGTAAATAAGTTCACCTAAGTTTTCTTCATCAGGCTTATCAATATTAATCACAAGGTTAGGCACACCACCGTCTGTATGAGCAAGTACAGTACCTTCAAAAGCCTTTTCATTAACGAATGACATTGTTTTGCCCGCTAAGAAATTAAGACCGTCACCATCGTTATCTTCCTTTTCAATAACGATATCCTTATCGCTTTCGCCGAAGGTAACAACAGTTTCAAACATTAAACGGCTACCGTCCTGAACGAACTGACCCATTGAATGAAGGTCGGTAGAAAATGTTACGGAAGCGGGGAAGAGACCTTTATTATCTTTACCTTCACTCTCACCGAATAATTGCTTGAACCATTCAGCCATCATTGTGAAACGGGGTTCATAAGAAACGAGCAATTCAACTGATTTACCCTTGCGATAAAAAGCATTACGAAGGGCAGCGTATGTGTAACAATCGTTCTTGTACATATCAGATTCATTAAATTTAACTGAAGCGGTTGCAGCACCTTGCATTAACTTATCAATATCAGCACCTGCGGCAGCAATAGGTAAAAGACCAACTGCAGTAAGAACTGAAAATCTTCCGCCAACATCATCCGGCACAACAAAGCATTCATAACCCTTTTCATCTGCTAATTGCTTTAAGGTGCCTCTTGCTTTGTCAGTAGTGCAGTAAATACGCTTTGCGGCTTCTTCTTCGCCGTAATGTTCTTCAAGATATTTTCTGAATACTCTGAAAGCAACAGCGGGTTCGGTTGTTGTTCCTGATTTTGAAATAATATTTACAGAAACGCGTTTGCCTTCGCAAAGGGCTAAAACGTCTGCTAAATCAGAACCGCTAATGCTATTTCCTGAAAAATAAATTTCAGGGGCACCGTTTCTTAAAGAATTGTAATAAGGGCCTTTAAGAAACTCAATAGCAGCACGTGCGCCGAGATAAGAACCGCCAATACCGATAACGATTAAAACATCTGTATCATTACGGATTTTTTCGGCAGCCTTTTTAATTCTTGCAAATTCTTCTTTATCATAATCGTTAGGAAGGGTAACCCAACCTAAGAAATCACTTCCTAAACCGCTTTTATCGTTTACGGTGTTGTGAGCGGCAGTCACCTGACATTCAAGACCTTTAAGGTCATTTTCACGAATAAAATCTTTTGCGTAATTGTAATTTAAACTAATGGACATCTGTTTTCCTCCGGGAATTGTTTTGCTATTACTATTCTACAATATAATTATTTATTTTTCAAGAAAAATTATTGATTTTTATGAAAATTTACCAAATATTTTTAAATTTTAAATATTCCGGTCACGATCCGACAAAAAGATGTCCAAAAATTCAGCTTTTCGACATCCTCTTTAGCAGTGATTTTAATTCTTCCTATTTCCCGATCTTCGGCGGTGATGTTTACATATCCTAAAACATCACCTTTTTTAATTGGAGCGGTTATGTTTTTATTCCACTCTACGGTACGATTTATTTTTGAATTATCGGATTTTTGCATAAGTAAGTTGAGTTTTTCTGTGGCTTCAACCGAAACGGATGTTTTAGTACCGTTCTTAACTGTGATTTCTTTTTCTTTGAGTTCAGCATCTATGTTTTTAAAACTGAAATTAGCGAAACCATAATCAAGAAGCTTTTTAGCACCGTTAAATCGGTCGTTACTTGTTTCTCCTGCCATAACCACTGCAACGAGTTCAAGTCCGTCACGCTCGGCGGTAGCTGAAAGACAGTATTTAGCAATTCCGGTAGTTCCCGTTTTAAGACCCGTTGTGCCTTCATAGAAGCGAACTAACTTGTTGGTGTTTACAAGTTCGGATTTTCCGTCTCTTAAAGAATCCATCCAAACGGTTGAATATTGCTTTATTAAATCATGCTTTATAAGCTCCAAGGACATTATAGCAACATCGTGTGCGGTGGTGAGATGACCTTCAGCGTCAAGTCCTGTGCAGTTTACAAAGTTAGTGTTGTTCATTCCGAGCTCTTTTGCTCGCTCGTTCATTAGCGCCACAAAGCCTTCTTCGCTTCCTGCCAGATGTTCTCCCAAAGCTACACAAGCGTCGTTTGCAGAGGCGATTACAGTGGCTTTTAAAAGTTCATCAACCGTCATACTTTCGCCCGGCTCAAGCCAAATTTGCGAACCACCCATACTGCAGGCGTGTTCGCTTGCGGTGATTACGGTTTCAAGGGTTATTTCACCGCGTTTTATAGCCTCCATAACAAGTAAAAGCGGCATGATTTTTGTGATAGAAGCGGGGGCTAATTTTTCATCGGAATTATCTTCATATAATATTTCGCCTGTGTTTACTTCCATTAAAATTGCCGATTTTGCTTTGATATCCAATTTTTGACCTATAGCGGCATTGGTTGGTGTGGCATCAAGTGGAACATTTATATCCGAAATATCGCACTCGCTTGATACTGTAACCGATTTTTCCTCTGCGAAAACTGTCAGATTAAAAATCATACTGAAAATAAGTAATAAAACACATAATTTCCTCAAACTAAAACACCTCAAACACATTATTTATATAATAATATGTTATGTGCAAAACAAAAATTATAAATATTTCAAAGAAGAAACAAGTATTTCCTTTTATGGTTTTTAGAAAAGTTGATATAAGGTGTTGACTTTTTGGAAGTTTTTTGGTAATATTGTTGTAAAGAAGGAGGCTATGTAAATGAAACGAATCATAATGGTATTTTTGTCAGCAATAATATGTTGCTCGGCGTTGTTTATTCCAATGTCGGCAGGAATTTCAGCATCTGCTAAAAGCAGTGCAGGTGTTAAAGAGGGCTATGTAAATGAAGATAAGTGGCTCTCTTTAAGTAAAAACACTAAGGGTGCTCGCTATTTTGTAGATTCAAAGGGTAATCCCGTTCGCCTGTTCGGTCAGGCAAGAAGTCAGTATAATGCTAAAAGCGAAGACCTTTTATATTCTTCGGTCGCAAGCAAAGATGCTCTTTTTGAACACTATGCAAATTATGGTTGTAATTTCACCCGTTTGGCAATTGAAAATCATGCAGATATTATAGGCGGAAAAAAGCCCACATCTGAACAGATTCAAGCATATATCACAAAATATGTAGATCCTGATGTTCAGGCAATTATTAGAAACGGTATGTATGTAATGCTTGATATACATATGTACGCTCCAATATCTAATACATCTTTAAGTGCAATGAAACAATATGCTATTGATTATTTCAGACCCTTAGCAGTTGAGCTTGCAAAGAGATATAAGGATGAGCCTATGGTTGCGG
>JAZTXU010000043.1:0-2590 GCA_045636565.1 Acutalibacteraceae bacterium | reverse complement strand
AAACCTTGACCCTGCAAATCTTGTTATGGTAACAGGAGACGACCCCGTAAAAGCTGTACATACCCTTAAAGATTATATAGTTCACACTCATGCCAAGGATGGTGTTAAGCTACTTGATGTAAAGCCTGAGTACATATACGGTGTTGAAAAAGCAACCGAAGAAGAAAATTGGGGCGTTGCATTCTTAGAAAAGCCTTTGGGCACCGGAAATGTCGATTTTCCTAACTATTTAAAGGCACTTGAAGAAATCGGTTACAATGGATTTTTAACTATTGAGCGTGAGGTAGGTGAGAACCCTGCTAAGGATATTAAAACCGCTGTGGATTTCTTAAATAACATAATAAGGGAGAATTAATTATGGAAAAGAAGATTAAAATTGGTATTATTGGCGTTGGCAGTATTTCAGAACAGCACATCGTCGGTTATTTGTCAGATGATCGTTGTGAAATTTATGCTTTCTGCGATATAAATGAAACAACACTCAAGGCAAAGGGTGAGAAATACGGAATCTCTCGTCTTTACACCGATAAGGATGAAATGTTGAGAGATTGTCCTGAGCTTGATGCTGTAAGCGTTTGTACTTGGAATGCAGCTCATGCAGAATGTACAATCGCAGCTTTAAATGCGGGTAAGCACGTTATCTGTGAAAAGCCCATGGCTATGAATGCAGAAGAGGCTATCGCTATGAAGGAGGCTGCAGAGCGAAATAATAAGCTTTTAATGATTGGCTTTGTTCGCCGTTACGGTAAGGATTGTGCAGTTACAAAGGACTTTATCGATTCAGGTGATTTCGGCGAATTATATTACGCTAAGGCTACATATTTGCGTAGAGCAGGAGCTCCGGGCGGTTGGTTTGGTCGTAAAGAGTATTCAGGCGGCGGACCTCTTATTGATTTAGGTGTTCATGTTATAGACCTTTCTCGTTATCTTGCAGGTAATCCTAAGCCTGTTTCTGTTTATTGTGCCACATTCAATAAACTTGGCAGACGCGATAATCTGAAACTTAACACTGTTTGGGGAGATGCAAACGGTTACGGCGAATTTAATGTTGAAGATTTTGCAACCGCTTTAATCAGATTTGAAAACGGATTTGTAATTTCTGTTGAAACAAGTTTTAGTCTTAATGTAAAAAATGAAGCAGCAACGATTCAGCTGTTTGGTACCAAAGCGGGCGCCATTTTAAACCCCGAGCTTGAAATAATTACAGAAAAGAATGATTATATTACTAATATCAGCTTTGCTGCTTCAACTGCGCTAAGCTTTGATGGCTTATTTGTGGGTGAAATTAAGCATTTTGTTGATTGTATTTCAGATGGCACCGAATGTATTTCACCGGCAGAAGATGGTGTAATGTTAATGAAGATACTCAATGCTGCTTATGAATCAGCACAAACAGGTCATGAGGTGATTATTAAGTGATGAAAAGTTCTATTTCTTCTTACAGTTTTGCATATTTAATGAAAACCGAAGGTGAAACCCAGCTATCCGTAATTTCAAAAGCCAAAGAATTAGGCTTTGATGCTATTGAGTTTACCGATTTAATGCCGCCAAGCAATATCTCAGAAGCAGAATATGCTAAACAGATTAAAGCGGAAGCAGAAAAAATCGGCATAGAAATTTCTTGCTACAGCATTGGTGCAGATTTACTTTCAGGCTCTGGTGGTGACCTTGACAAAGAGGTTGAACGTATCAAGAAAAAGGTCGATATAGCTGAAATTTTAGGCGTTAAGCTTATGCGCCACGACGCAAGCTTTTCTTTCTTAAACGGTGAGCGTGGATATAACGGTTTTGTTAATGTTTTAGACCGCTTGGCAGACGGCTGCCGCAGAATTACTGAATATGCCGAAACTAAAGGTATAAAAACAATGGTTGAAAACCACGGATTTTTCGCTCAAGATTCTGATAGGGTAGAGGCGCTTGTAAATCGCGTAGCACACCGTAATTTCGGTTTGCAGGTTGATTTCGGCAATTTCCTTTGCGTTGATGAAAATCCCGCCACAGCAGTTGGCAGATGCGCTCCTTACGCATTTAATGCCCACGTTAAGGATTTTATATTCAAATCGGGCGAAGAAGGTTATCCGGGTGATGGATTTATCTTTACACGCGCTGGAAATTATATCAGAGGTACTGTTTTGGGACACGGTATAGTTCCAATTAAGCAATGTGTAGCAATTCTTAAAGCAAACGGATATGACGGTTACTTAACTTTAGAATTTGAAGGTGTTGAAAGAATTGATTTTGCTTTAAGCCAAAGTGCTAATTATATAAATAATTTAAAGTAAAGTTATAATAATGAGCCTGATTATATTGTCAGGCTCATTATCCATTTTATATACTGTATTAATAATCAGCAATCCACGGGAAGTGGAGGATATTTTCACAATAATGCGAAGGAGCAAGTACTATTTATACTAAAAAACCAAGATACCGAATTATACTAAATGAATATTTCGCGCAATTAAGGGAAGTGGAAAAGGCATTTTTTCCTTGAATATGCTTTTAACCAACATAACATTTATAAAATCAGATATATCATATTCTCTAATAATTATATATAGTGTTATTTAATAATGTTTTTATCAATTATATA
>JAZTXU010000042.1:0-7622 GCA_045636565.1 Acutalibacteraceae bacterium | reverse complement strand
GCAGATACTAACATCATTGTTGTTAAGGTGACGGACAGGCTCGATGATAAAATTTTACCTTACGGCAAGCAAAGCAGTAAACGCGGTGGAATGTGGTATACCCCCGTTTCGGGAATTTGGCAAACGGTGTGGCTTGAAAGTGTAAATAATGAATTTGTAGAAAATATTAAAATTGATGTTGGTCTCGATTTTGCAAAAATTAAAGTAAATGGCATAACCGACGGTGAAATAACCGTTTTTGAAGAAGAAAACGAAGTCAAGCTTAAAATTAAAAACGGCTATGCCCATTTTAAAACCAAAAACCCGATATTATGGACGCCGGAAAACCCATATTTATATCGTTTCAAAATTACATCAAATCAAGATGAGGTTTATTCCTATTTTGCTTTAAGAACTCTTGCAATCGGCGAGAAAGACGGCAAAAAAAGGCTTTTGCTAAACGGAAAACCATACTTTTTTCACGGCCTTTTGGACCAAGGCTATTTTAGTGACGGAATTTTCACCCCCTCTTCACCCGAATGTTTTGCTGACGACATTAAAGCGGCTAAATCACTTGGCTTTAATATGCTCAGAAAACATATTAAAATTGAGCCGCAAATTTTCTATTACGAATGTGACCGACTCGGTATGGCAGTTTTTCAGGATATGGTAAACAACAGCGATTATTCATTTTTGCGCGATACCGCACTTCCTACATTAGGAATCACCCGAAAAAGCGATGAAAAAACGCACAAAAATCCTGAAACACGCGACGCATTTAAAGATGGTATGTTCGCAACAGTAAATCAGTTATATAATCATCCGAGCATAGTTTGTTGGACTATTTTTAACGAGGGATGGGGTCAGTTTTGCGCTGATGAAATGTATAGCCTTTTAAAAGAAATTGACTGTAGCCGTTTTATAGATTCGGCTTCGGGTTGGTTTAATGCCCAAAAAAACGATTTTGAGAGTATTCATATTTATTTTAAAAAACTTAAAATAAAAAAATCCACTAAGCCCGTTTTTCTTTCGGAATTTGGCGGATATGCTTACAAAATTGCCGAGCATTCATTTAACAAATCTAAAACCTACGGCTATAAAAAATTCAAAAACCGCGAGGAATTTGTAAAGGCGTTTTGCTCGCTTTATGAAAATCAGGTTTTACCCTTAATTGAAAAAGGTCTTTGCGCCGCTGTTTATACCCAGCTTAGTGATGTTGAAGATGAAACCAACGGAATTTTAACCTATGACCGAAAGGTATTAAAAATCAAGCCCGAAGAATTCAAACCCATTTCGGACAAACTATGTAAAAATAATTAAACAAAAAAAGACTTGAAGCATTAAAACTTCAAGTCTTTTTAATTTACTTTTTGATTTTTTTCGGGCATATATCGTTTAACACACATTCCTCGCAACGAGCGGTGCGTGCAGTACAAATATCTCTTCCGAAAAGCACAGTTCTATGGCAAAAATCATTTGATTTTTCGGGTGGCAGAAGCTTTCGCATAGCCTTTTCAACATATAACGGATTATCTGTATCAACAAACCCTAAACGGTTGCAGATTCTTATGAAATGAGTATCTGTAACCACGGCAGGCTTTTTATAGATATCACCGCAAACCAAATTGGCGGTTTTTCTACCCACACCCGAAAGGGTTGTTAATTCCTCAATAGTATCAGGAACTTTGCCGCCAAAATCAAATACGATTTTTTGCGAAATCAAAATCAAATCCCGAGCCTTGGTTTTATAAAGACCGCAGGTTTTAATAAGTTCCTCCACCCTGCTTATATCGGCAACCGCCATTTTTTCAGCGGTGGGAAACTCGCGAAACAAATCGGGCGTTACCATATTTACACGCTTATCGGTACATTGTGCCGAAAGCCTTGTGGCAATAAGCAACTGAAACGCATCGGTATATTGAAGCGAGCATATCGCATCGGGATAAAGTTTTTCGAGCCGCTCTACCGCCTCTATAACTCTTTGTTTTTTAGTCATATTAAAGCTTCATATCTCCGTTTTTAATAAGTCCCAACTTTCTCATACCTTCACTTACAACAAGAGCGATAACAGCAGGCAAAACAACATGAATGGCTAAAATTTCAATTATTGCAACCGTAACATCCACATTTGCACCCTTCATAGCAAAAAATGTTTCAATAGGACCTACTAGACCTGCAGTACCCATACCTGAACCTGTTGAAGTAGATACCATTCCTAAAACGGCCGAGCTTATGGGACCTGTAATAGCTGATGCCACAATAGCAGGAAGCCAGATTATAGGCTTTTTAACAATGTTAGGCATTTGAAGCATTGAAGTGCCTATACCTTGAGATATAAGACCACCAACTTTATTTTCCCTATAAGATGCTACCGCAAAGCCTACCATATTAGCACAACAGCCTGCAACCGCCGCACCTGCTGATAGCCCTTCTAAGCCTATCATTAACCCAAGAGCCGCAGAAGAAATAGGTAATGTAAGACAAATACCCATTACAACAGACACAATAATACCACAAAGAATAGGCTGCTGATTCATACCAAATTCTATTATGGAACCTATACCGTTCATAAACTCAGAAATAGGAGCACCCAAAACCACTCCAACCAAACTACCCGAAAGAATAGCAACTATTGGAGTTAGAATAATATCAACCTTAGTTTTTCCCGAAACCAAACTACCAAGTTCTATCGCAATGTAAGCAGCAATAAAAGCGCCCAAAGGCTCTCCAGGAGAGCCAAAACCGAACTTATCTATTACCGCAAGAGGTTTTTCTGCGGAAAGATTTTGGATAGTAAATTTAGGAAAAGCACCAACCATACCTGCAACAGCGGCAGAAACGGTAACAAGCGGGGTTGCTTTTAATTTTGCCGCAACACCAACACCAATGCCTGCACCTGTTATTGTCTTAGCAAAGCAACCCATAAAATATAGGTATTCGCCTACAGTTCCACCAACTAATTTTCCTATTTGCGCAACAATAGTTCCAACTATCAAAGTCGCAAATAATCCTGTTGCCATGCCTGAGAGTCCGTCGATAAACACTCTGTTCAAATACTTTTTAATCATTTTAAACTTCCTTCCTTAAAAAATACTATAAATTGTATTAATTATACGGCAAATTATTTCAATTTTCAATAGTATATATGCTAATATTTGCGGTTAATACTAATAATAATTTAGTAATTTGGGGGAATCTTCTTGAAAACGGTCGCATTTTTCGATACCAAATCTTACGACAGAGAAACTTTTAAAAGATTGGCAGACGAAGATATAAACATAAGATTTTTTGAAAATAAACTTAACCGAGATACCGTTAGTATGGCTGCTTGTTGCGATGCCGTTTGCGCCTTTGTGAATGATAGTATTGATAAAACCGTAATTGAAGCACTTGAAAAATTCGGAGTTGGTATTATTTGTATGCGATGCGCAGGCTACAACAATGTTGATCTTAAAGCCGCCCGCGGCAGAATAAAGATTGCGCGGGTTCCCGCCTATTCGCCTTATGCAATTTCTGAACACGCAATAGGTATGATTTTAATGTTAAACAGAAAACTTCACCGCGCTTATATCAGAACACGCGACCACAATTTTTCCTTAGAAGGTCTTACAGGATTTGACCTGCACGGCAAAACTGTCGGTATTATCGGCACGGGTAAAATAGGTCGTTGCTTTGCAGAGGCATGTTTAGGTTTTGGAATGCAGATTCTGGGATACGACCCCTTCCCTTCTGATGATTTTTGCGGAAAAAACGTAAATCTTAACGAGTTACTCGAAAAAAGTGATATAATATCCCTTCACTGTCCGCTCACCAAGGAAAACCGTCATCTTATAAACGAATCCACTCTTAAAAAAATGAAAAACGGTGTTTTTATCATAAACACCTCACGCGGTCAGCTTATTAACACTGCAGATTTAATAGACGGGCTTAAAAGCGGTAGGGTTGGCGCCGCAGGTCTTGATGTTTACGAAGAAGAAACCGATTTGTTTTTTGAGGATTATTCTGATGAAATTATTAAAGACGATATCCTTTCAACCTTAATTTCAATGCCAAATGTTATAGTTACCTCACACCAGGCGTTTTTAACAAGGGAGGCGTTAAGTTCTATTGCAGAAACTACAATGAAAAACTTAAAAGACTTTTTCAACGGAAAAAATCTGGAAAACGAAATTATCATCTAACTGACTTGATTTTCGCATTTTAATATGGTATACTTCCTTTGGTGATTAAAATGACAAAAATTTATATAATTCGTCACTGTGAAGCTATGGGAAATGTACTCAGAGTATTCCAGGGCTCCAGTAATTTTGATGTAAGCGAGCTTGGCAAGGTTCAACTGAAATTCCTTGAAGAACGCTTTAATGCTATTCCGCTTGACCACATATATTCAAGCCCCCTGAAGCGTGCTATAAAAACCGCAGAAGCAGTTAAGGGTATAAAAAATATTGAAATTGAAGTGCATGAAGGTCTTCGTGAGCTTCACGGCGGTGTGGTTGAAGGCAAGCCATTTGCAGAAGCCTTTAACTCTATTGAAGGTCTTGCAGATGCGTGGGATAACCATCCGCAGGATTTCGCTCCCGAAGGCGGAGAGCCAATGAGAGAGGCTTATGAGCGCATTTGGGATACAGTAAAGCAATTAGCCGCTGGAAACAAAGGAAAAGCTATTGCCTTAACCACTCATGGCGGCGTTACACGCTGTCTTATGTGTCGATTACTCAAGGGCAATATTGCGGAGCTTAAAAACGTGCCTTGGTGTGAAAACACAGGGGTTTCACTTATTGAGTTTGATGATGACTTAAATACCAATGTTGTATTCTTTAATGACTATTCTCATTTACCTGAAGAATTTGTAAACCGCAAATCGAGAATTGCATCTTTTATGAAAGGAAACAACCAATGATTATAATGTCGGTTGATTTAGGAAAGGCCAGAACGGGTATTGCAGTTTCAGACAGTGGTGAAAGTTTCGCTTTTCCAAAAGAGGTTATTACAGAATATAACACCGAAAAACTGGTAACAAAAATCTGTAACTCGGCAGAAAAATACTCGGCAGAGCTTATTGTAGTGGGACTTCCTAAAAATATGGACGGTAGTGAAGGCTGGCGCGCCGAGGAATGCAAGGAAATTGCCGAAAAAATAAAAACCGCCTCTCAAAGAGGGGTTGTTATGTGGGATGAAAGGTGTACCACCGTTTCTGCCCACACCGCCCTTAATTTTACCGATACCAGAGGTAAAAAACGCAAAGAGGTTATTGACGCGGTTGCCGCGGTAATTATTCTTGAGGATTACTTAAGCTTCAGAAAAAATCAAAAAAATATATAAATTCACACTAAAGTTTTTTCTCTCAAACAATCTTATACTAAAATTTAAAGATTGTTTGAGAGTTTTTTATATTCTTTTAAAACTCGCTATTTTACAAATTTGACTCGTTTTTTTACATTGAAAATATTTATCCACATTATATAATTAATTTGAAAGCGGTGACATAATGATATTTTACAGTTATGACCATGAAATACTTCCAAATATAACCCTTATCGGCAAAGATAATTTTCCCTTTAAAAGAAAAAATCCAAACCGAACATCAAATGATTATATTTTTTACATTGTTACAAACGGTGAGCTTTTTTTCAATGAGGATAATACTAAATATCATCTCAAAAAAGGCGATTGCTTTTTATTTGAACCCGGAAAGCATCATTATGGAATAAAAGAATCCTCACATTCTATTTTTTATGTTCATTTCAAACACAGAAATATAAAACCGTTAATTACAAAATATGATGATTGGCTGAAAAATGCACAGTTCGACAATAAACAGTGGATTACCAATTTGAATATCACAAAGGCCCCTAAAAGAGACATTATTATACCAAAAACGGTTTCCTTTGAAGACCAAGCATTATTTGATTTAATTTGTAATTTGGCTGATAAGGCCATTAAACAATCCCGAACACACCTTGAAAATTATGATGTTTTATGTTCTTGCGCTGTGAATGAATTGTTTATAGAAATATATCGCCAATATGTTTCTATAAATTTGAGCAAAAGTGTTGGTGTATCAAGGGGTGAATATATTTGTAATAAATTGTTATCTTATTTGAATAACAACTTTCACCGCAAGCTTAACAGCGATATTATTGAAACAGAGCTCACTTATAACTTTGATTATTTAAATCAGGTTTTTAAAAAGAACTTAAATACAACTGTTTTTAAAACATTGGAGAAAATCCGAATCGAAAATGCAAAAATATTTATGGATACACTTGATATTCCGCTTTCGCAAATTGCAGAAAACGTAGGTTATGATAATGGCTCGTATTTTTCAAAATCATTCAAAAAACACACAGGCATTTCCCCTTCTGCCTACCGCAAAAGGAATAATAAATAAACTTTATAACCAAAATATTTTTACTGTTAAGACTTCTTCGGGTGTTTTAACTTTAGGTGTATTGGCATTTCCAATGCTCTTTGAAAGTATTTTAAATCAGCTTATAGGTTTCATAAACTCTGCCGTATTAAGCGGTTTTTCAGAAAATGCAGTTGCCGCAACAGGCAGTGCCACCACAATAATCAGCTTTATAAATATTATTTTTACGGTTATCGCAAACGGTTCAACCGTAATAGTATGCAATTACATAGGAGCAAACAAACTAAAAAACACCGAAAAAGCCGGTTTTGTTGCAATACTAATAAACATTTGTTTTGCCATATCCGTCTCATTGATAGCCGTGATATTCAGCAATCCTATTTTAAAAATGATGAATCTGAGTGGGCAAACCCTCAAGTTCGGTATAACTTATTTTACAATAATGAGCAGTGCATATATAATCCCCGCCACCACTATGGTAATTTCGGCGTTGCTCAGGTGCTTCGGTTACGCAAAATGTACCGTACTGTCAGGACTCAGCACGGTTTTGTGTAATCTTTTATGTAATATTTATGTAATTAAATTCCCCGAATACTCCCCTCTAACCGGTGTTGAGGGTGTGGCTGTGGGCGCAGTCTTGAGCCAGTGTATTGGTCTTTCAATAAATATTTACTTCTTATTCAAAAAGCAAATAAAATTAAGCTTTAAAATGAATTTCTCTGAACTAATATTATATTGCAAAAAAATGTTAAGTATAGGTATTCCTTCAGGAGTTTCTTCATTGGCTTATTCTTTATCGCAATTACTTGTAATTTCTTTCTTAGGCTTAGTCGGTATGCAGGCGGTATCTGCCAAGGTTTATTATTCAAACATACTTATATTCTGCTACTTATTCAGCAGTTGTTTTGGCAATGCAAACTCTTTACTTATCGGAATGCTTGTTGGCGCAGGCGAATACGAACACGCGTCAAAGCTAAACCGCAGTTTAGTTAAATTAACTATTGCGGTGAATTTAACTCTTTCGATTACAGCAATTATTTTACACAAACCCCTTATTTCAATCTTTACAGATAACAGTGAAATAATAAAAACCGCATTAACTGTTTTTATTATAGATATTATTGTAGAACAAGCACGCGCAGTAAGCCATGTTTACGAATATGCACTAAAAGGTGCGGGCGATATGAAGTTTATGATGATTGCGGTAACTATTTCCTGCTGGATATTCGGCGTTGCCACATCATATTATTTAGGTGTTGTTTGTGAGCTTGGT
>JAZTXU010000041.1:0-1866 GCA_045636565.1 Acutalibacteraceae bacterium | reverse complement strand
CGATTATTTCTGTTATCTAAACTATTATATCCTATTTTCTCTAAATTCTCAATAGTTATTTGTGAATTTGCCTCAATTTGTATGTTTTGGACAGATTTTGTAGGATTCCACACGGGATTATAGAAACCTTCTGCGGCTATTGCGTTATTATAAAAAGATTCACTGCAAATTTTTTTGCGGTCAATCCCTGTTGATAGTGCCTGTCGCAGAGTATTGTTTGCAAGAAGACCGAGTTTATGATTTATTCCTATATAAATCAAATTGTTTTGTGGAATATCAAGTTTTTTACCACTCATTCTGAGTATGTTGCCATCAGAAATACTGTTGTAATAAATATCTGCCGCACCAACCTCAACATAATGAGCCACAGAATCAATATCGGGAGCATTAATAAGTTTTACTGTTTTAATGTTTCCGCCTTTTCCATAGTAATTTGTGTTGGCAGTAAGACTTATTTTATCTGCACTCACTTTATATTTTCCACAACCTATCGGAGGTTGAAGTACACTGTCAGAGTCGGTAATTTTTTCACTTCCCGATTTGATTATGGGGAAAGTAAGATTATTTACAAAGTAGGGGTCGTGTTTGGTGAGTTCAAAAACCACGGTAGAAGAATTAGTTGCGGTTGCAGATTTTACTTCATACAATGAAGCGGCGTATAGTCCGTTAGCATTCTTTGCTAAATTGTAAGAATAAACAACATCGTTTGCAGTAAGTTTACTGCCATCTGAAAAACGAATCTGTTTTAAGGTTACTGTGCAGATCTTTTTTGCGGTTTTAACCGTTTTGGCCACATTGTAAACGGGATTGAATTCAGTATCCAGTCTTACGAGCGGGTCAAATATTAACTGACAAAGTTGGCGGTTAATATCGGTTTTTGCGGTATAGGGATTAAAAGTATCCGCCGCAGAGTAAAGAAGGGTTAAATAATCCCTTTTAGCCGATTCTGTTTTTTGCGAGGAGGGCTTATCCTCAGTTTTGCTTGCCTGATTATCACATCCGCAAACGGCAAATAACATAAGCAAGGATATAAAAAGAGATAAAACTCTTAAAAACTTATCTTTTTTCATATTAAATACAAATTCTTTCTATCGAAACGGTTTTACCGCTTTTAATATCAATATCAAAAATCACGCCGCAAAGCATACTTTCACCTTCGGCAAAAACAAACCTAGACATATCATTTGCTTTAAGTCGGTTAATTATTATTTCACTTTTAACCCCTAAAACCGAATTTTTTGGGCCGGTCATACCAAGGTCAGTAATATAACCTGTGCCATTTGGTAAAATTTGCTCGTCTGCAGTTTGAACATGGGTATGTGTTCCGAAAAGAGCAGAAACCTTACCGTCAAGATAAAGTCCTAAAGCCCGCTTTTCACTTGTGGCTTCGGCGTGAAAATCAACCACAATTATATTTGCACCGTCACCCTTGGCTTTTTCGATTAGCTCGTCCGCTATTATGAACGGGTTTTTAGCATTTAATTTTTCAAGGTAAACCGTGCCCGAAAGGTTGATAACGGCAACCGAAAAGCTTCCGAAATCAGCTAAACAGTAACCGCTGCCATAGGTGGCTTCGGGTAAATTATGAGGCCTTAAAATATAAGGGTTATTTTCTAAATAATCATAAATTTCGCTACGCCTTAACGAGTGATTACCACCTGTTATAATGTCAACACCGTAGCTGAAAAGTGAATCTGCACTTTGAGGGGTAATACCGTTGCCTACAGCAGAGTTTTCTCCGTTTAATATTACCGCATCAATACATTTTTCTTTTTTGAGGGAGGGGAGAACTTTGCAGACATAATCACAACCTGCGGCGCCACAAACATCGCCAACTGCCAACAAACGCATAACATCACTCCCAAA
>JAZTXU010000040.1:0-16964 GCA_045636565.1 Acutalibacteraceae bacterium | reverse complement strand
TTGTGAACAGAAAGTTGCTTTTTAAAATCTTCAAACGAATAAAAAGAATGTGTAGCATAAAAATATTCGTTATCTTTACGATGAGAACGCTCTACCTTTCCGTTGTGTCTGGGTGTGTACGGAGCAATAAGCTTATGTCTTATGCCACACTGTTCGAGCGTACGCTCGAACAGTGTGGGCGTTGGCTTTTGGGTGTTAGCTAGTTGTTTTGTAAATTCCATCCCATTATCTGTTTGAACACACTCTATTTTAAACGGAAATCTCTCTATTAAATGCTTTAAGAACTGTGCCGATGAATATGAACTATGCTCCTCAAAAGCCTCTAAATAGCGAAATCTTGAGTATTCATCAATAGCGGTGTATTGGTAAAACTTTTGTCCTTTTGCTTCACCTACTAAGCAGGCTTCAGGAACAAATTTTACATCTATTTGCACTCTTTGTCCCGGATATTGCATCTGCTCGTATGGTTTAGGTATATATTTCGGATTTGGCGGTTTAACTGCCATTTGACCTTGTTTTCGTAAAAGACGGTATAATCCCGTTACAGAGCGTGTATATCCTCTTTGACGCAACTTTACCCAAAACACTACTAATCCAGCATTCATATTGCGTTTTCGCATAGCTGCTATTAGTTTTAATTCTTCGGGTGTATGCTCGTTGGGATGATGATGTGGTCGGTGTGACTTGTCTGCTAATGATTGTAAGGTTCCGTCATATCTATTTCGCCAACGGTAAACATATTGACGGTTGGTTTTGTATCTTATTGCAGCTTTTGTTACACCATATTTTAAAGAATATTTAATTAAGGCTTGACGATACAGCATAGTTTGTGTTACAGTTTTCATGACGAATGGTTAATCCTCCTGTCTGTTTTGTCTGAGCAACTTAACTGTAACACAGGATTTTCCATTCGTCACTATTTTTTTGCTAACTGTAACACATCTATTGTAAACCTACATTCTTTCATTATTTTATGTAATCCTTCCACTTGAAAAAAGTATCTAAATATAATATAATAATTTTGATTAATGTTACCGATTTACCGAGGAGAGAAACTAATGCCAAAAGAAATACACGATGGTCACCGCAAAAGATTGAAAGAAGAATTTATGATTAGCGGTTTTAACAGTGATACGCCGCCACATAAAATCATTGAATTGCTTTTGTTTTACAGTATTCCAAGAAAGGATACTAATGAAATCGCGCATTTGCTTATAGATGAGTTTGGATCTATAACCGATCTTTTAGATGCTCGCCCCGAAGATATTATGAGGGTTGAGGGGGCAGGTGAAAATACTGCCATACTTTTAAAATTTATTCGTTTCATTGCGAATTACTATGTTAATGAGAAGAAAAAAGGCATTAAGAAATTTGTTGATCTTGAGAGTATGTGCGATTTTATCTATAGTAAATACATAGGCGTAACCAAAGAGGTTGTAGCTATTACCTCACTTGATAACGCGGGCGGTTTTTTAGGTTTTGATATTATTGGTGAAGGTGATATTTCTTGTGTTGGAATTTCTTCTCGTCAAGTAATAGAAATAGTGCTTAAAAGAAATGCCGCAAATGTTATATTGTCTCACAATCACCCTAAGGGAAGAGCTTTGCCGAGTAGCGCGGATTTGGAAGCTACATCAACGATATGCGATATTCTTAGAAGCATTGATGTGAGACTGTTAGACCATATAATTATTTCAGATGATGATTATATGTCTTTAAGAGCCAGCCATCAATACAGCAATATCTTTAAAGAATAAGAGGCAAATTTAAATTCTTTAAATCAAAACACTGAATTCAGTATAGAATAATAATGACTTGCTGTCAAGAATTAACTACAAAAACACCGAAAGGAAGGTAAATATGGATTTTGCTCATTTGCACTTACACACTGAATACAGTCTGCTTGACGGATGCTGCCGAATTGAACGTGTTATTGACCGTGCTGCAGAATTAGGTCAGAAAAGCATTGCCATAACCGACCACGGTGTTATGTACGGTGCTATTGATTTTTATAAATATGCACAGAAAAAAGGTGTGAAGCCAATAATCGGTTGCGAGGTTTATGTGGCACCAAATAGCCGTTTTGATAAGCAGAGGGGCAAAGACGGTGCGTATAGCCACCTTTTATTACTTTGCGAAAATAATGAGGGTTACCGCAATCTTATAAAATTAGTGTCAGCAGGGTTTACAGAGGGCTTTTATTCAAAGCCGCGTGTTGACCATGAACTTATAGAAAAATACCATGATGGCATAATTGCGTTATCCGCCTGTCTTGCAGGTGAAATCCCGAAATATTTAATGCGCGGAGATTATGACAAGGCAAAAGAAACTGCTATTTGGTATAACAATACTTTTGGAGCAGGTAATTTCTTTTTGGAAATGCAAAACCACGGAATTACTGAGCAACAAACAGTAAATGCAGGTTTAATAAGAATTTCAAAAGAAACAGGCATACCGCTTGTTGCCACCAACGATGTGCATTATATAAATGCAGAAGATTACAGAATGCACAAGGTACTTCTTTGTGTTCAAACGGGCGGAAGACTAAGTGAAGAAAGTTCGCTTGAATTCAAAACAAATGAATTTTATCTTAAAACTGCTGAACAGATGGCAGAACTTTTCCCCGAAATACCTGAAGCTATAACAAATACAGTTGATATTGCTGAACGCTGCAATGTGGAATTTGAATTCGGTAAAATCAAATTGCCGCATTTTGAAATTGGCGACCGAGACCATTTCCTGTATTTTAAAGAAAAATGTGTTGAGGGTATGCACCGAATTTATGGTGATACTCCCGATAAAACTGTAATAGACAGACTTGATTATGAACTTTCGGTTATTAATCGAATGGGATATGTTGACTATTATTTAATAGTTGCGGATTTTGTGAATTATGCCAAAACTCACGGAATACCGGTAGGCCCCGGCAGAGGTTCGGGAGCAGCTTCACTTGCTGCATACTGCATTGGCATAACGGGCATAGACCCTATAAAATACAATCTTTATTTTGAACGATTTTTAAATCCCGAGCGTGTTTCAATGCCTGATTTTGATATAGATTTTTGCTATGTGAATCGCCAAAAGGTAATAGATTATGTTATAAATAAATATGGTTCGGACCATGTTTCTCAAATAGTTACATTTGGTACAATGGCGGCAAGAAACTCAATAAGAGATGTGGGTCGTGTAATGGATGTGCCTTATGCTACTTGTGACAGAATAGCAAAACTCATTCCTCAATCCGTGGGAATGACCATTGAACGTGCGTTGGAATTGTCCGCCGAACTTAGGGGACTTTATGACAGTGATTCTCAAATAAAAGAACTAATGAATATGGCCATGAAACTTGAAGGTATGCCACGCCACGCGTCTACCCATGCGGCAGGTGTTGTTATATCGGACAAGCCCGTGGCAGAATATGTTCCATTAGCATTAAACGATGAAGCTGTTGTAACACAGTATACAATGACAAGTCTTGAAGAGTTAGGCCTTCTTAAAATGGACTTTTTGGGACTTCGAAATCTTACTGTAATCGAGGATGCTGTAAGGTATATAAGGGATAAAGATTCTGATTTTGATATCGAAAAAATCCCGCTTGACGATGAACTGACATATACTATGATGGGTAAAGGTCTTACTGATGGCGTTTTTCAGTTTGAATCGGATGGTATGAAGAATGTTCTTCGTCAATTAGGCCCGCGAAGTATTGAAGATTTAACCGCAGTGTTATCCCTTTACCGTCCCGGTCCTATGGATTCTATTCCTAAATATATAAGCAACCGCCATAATCCTGAAAATATTAGTTATGATACACCCCTTTTAAAGCCGATTCTTGACGTAACCTACGGTTGCATAGTTTACCAAGAACAGGTAATGCAGGTTTTCAGAGCGCTGGCAGGTTATTCATTGGGAAGAGCAGATATTGTTCGCCGTGCTATGGCTAAAAAAAAGCACGATGTTATGAAACGTGAGCGTGAGTTTTTCATCTATGGTGAAAAGGATGAAAACGGAAATGTTGTTTGTGAGGGCGCTTTAAACAGAGGCGTATCAGAAGAAACCGCGGAACGCATTTTCAATGATATGTCCAGTTTCAGTTCTTATGCATTCAACAAAGCTCACGCAGCGGCATATTCTTTTGTAGCATACAGAACAGCGTATTTAAAATGTCATTATATGCCAGAATATTTTGCCGCGCTTATGTCTAGTATGATGGATAGTGCTTCTAAAATCTCAATGTATACTGCGGAATGTAAGAAAAATGCAATAAAAATTCTGCCACCTTCGGTAAATTACAGCGGAAAAGATTTTACTCCTCATGGGGGAAATATACGCTTCGGACTTATGGCAATTAAGAATCTTGGAGCGGGGCTCATTGACAGACTCATTACAGAACGTAAAGCAAACGGAAAATACATATCTATGTACGATTTTTGCCTTAGAAATTATTCGCGCGAGTTTAACCGAAAAGCGCTCGAAGGTTTAATTAAAAGCGGAGCACTTGATGATTTGGGTGAAAACCGCAGGCAAATGCTTTATAATATTGACGGTGTGCTTTCAGCGGTTGATAATGAGAAGAAATATTCATCTGAGGGTCAACTTGATTTGTTCGATGAAATGGATTCTCCAAATGTATATGAACCTAAAAAGATGGATGAAATGAGCGAGGAATTAAAACTTTCACTTGAAAAGGAAGCAACGGGGCTTTATCTTTCGGGCCATCCTATGGATAAGTATACTTCTTTTGTGAAATCTGCAAAGCTAAATGTCCTCTCTGATGTAATAAACGGAAAATTTTCCGATGGTAAGCGAGTAAGTATCGGCGGTATTGTGGATTCTTTAAAAGTTCGCCAACTTAAAAACGGAAATATTCTGGCTTCGGCCATAATTGAGGATATTACAGCCTCGATTCCCGTAACGATATTCGCAAAGCCTTATGCCGAATATAAGCATTTATTGTCTGACACAAAACCGGTGATATTAACGGGCAGAATTTCTGAGCGAGAGGACAGGGAAACCGAAATAATTGCCGAAAGAGTTGAGGCAATACCCGAAACCGCGGCAAATGTAACTGCATCGGAAAAGAAATTCAAAACGGGACTTTATTTAAAAATAAACAACACCGAAAATGAAAACTTTAAAACAGTGAGAAACTTGCTTTCGAAATATAGCGGAAATATCCCTGTTTATATTTATCTTACAGATACAAATCGCAAGTTAGAGGCTCCGCGAGAACTTTGGGTTAGCGGTGATGAAACGCAAGTTTTGGAAATTTCAGAGGTTTTAGGGCAAGAAAATGTAAAATTAATAAAATAATAAAAGTTTTTGTTGAAAAAATTGCTAACATAGGTTATACTATTTCGGAAAAGTTTTTTATCAAGCCGATTGTTCGGTTTTTTTAGAGGAGTTATTTAAAATGAAAACTATTGGTGTACTTACAAGTGGTGGCGATGCTCCCGGAATGAACGCTGCAATTCGTGCGGTTGTCAGAACTGCAATTGCAAACGGAATGACAGTGAAAGGTATTCGTCGCGGTTATAATGGACTTATGGAGGGCGACATTTTTGATTTGGATGTTCGCTCAGTATCTGATATTATTCATAGAGGAGGCACCGTGCTTTATACTGCAAGAAGTCCTCTTTTTAAAACAGAAGAGGGTATGAAAGCGGCTATTGATAACTGCCGTAAGCATGGTATTGAGGGTATAGTTGTAATCGGTGGTGACGGTTCATATCGTGGTGCGAGAGATTTATCTTTAAGAGGTATTCCTTGTGTGGGTGTTCCCGGTACCATTGATAATGATATTTCTTCCACAGAATATACCATCGGTTTTGATACTGCTATGAACACTGCTATGGAAATGGTTGATAAAATTCGTGATACCGCTCAGTCTCACGATCGTTGTAGTGTTGTTGAGGTAATGGGTAGAAGAGCAGGATTTTTGGCTTTGCAGTGTGGTATAGCTGTTGGTGCTACTGCTGTTTTGGTTCCTGAAGAGGAATATGATATTAACGATGTTATAGCAAAAATCAAAAACTCACAACTTACAGGCAAAAAGCATTTTATTATTGTTGTTGCCGAAGGTGTTGGCGGTGTTGAAGAAATTTCAAAGAAAATTGAAGAGGCAACAGGTATTGAAACCAGAGCTTCAATATTAGGTCATGTTCAGCGTGGTGGCAGACCTACCGTGCGTGATCGTGTATATGCAACTCGCTTTGGTTATGCTGCCGTTCAACTTCTTAAAGAAGGTATCGGTAATCGTGTTGTTGGTATGAACCATGGTAATATTGTTGATTACGATATTTATGAGGCTCTTAATATGAAGAAGTCTTTCGATAGCGAAATGTACGAGGTTGCAAATATTACTTCTATTTAATGTTTTCAAAAAGGGTTGCCATATTTCAGGCAACCCTTGTATTTTACAGGTGGTGAGTGTTTTGTCAAAAGAAAAGGTTATGATTGGTATGAGCGGGGGAGTGGATTCCTCTGTTTCGGCGCATTTGCTGCTCGAAAAAGGATATGATGTGGCAGGTGTTACTCTTTATCTTTGCAAGGGGGCGGAAGAAACCAATTCTGTTGACGCTAAGGCGGTTTGTAAGAAACTCGGTATTGAACATTTTGCCTTTGATTTACAAGAAGAATTTTCTCGGTTTGTAATTTCGGATTTCACCTCACAGTATATAAATGGAAAAACACCAAACCCTTGCCTTGAGTGTAACAAGCATATAAAATTCGGAGAAATGATAGAAATAGCTTCTCGCTTGGGGTATGATAAAATCGCAACAGGCCATTATGCACGAATAAAAGAAGAAAACGGAAGATATTTACTTTTACGTGCCAAGGATTTGTCCAAAGACCAATCGTATGTACTTTATATGCTAACACAAAAGCAGCTGTCAAAATCGGTTTTTCCGCTTGGTAAATATGAAAAAAGTGAAATTAGAGAAATTGCTCAGAATAATGGATTTATCAATGCTGACCGCCCTGATAGTCAGGATATTTGCTTTGTGCCTGATGGTGACTATGCTTCGTTTATTGAAAAAAATACAGGATTTGAGTCCGTAGAGGGCGACTATGTTGATATAAACGGTAATTATCTGGGCAAGCATAAAGGGGTTATTCATTACACTTTAGGTCAGAGAAAAGGCTTGGGAATAGCTCTTGGAAAACCGCAGTTTGTAATTGATAAGGATAGCGAAACCAATTGTGTTGTTTTAGGTGATGAGGAGCATCTGTTTTCTAAAGAGGTTATAGTTAAAGATGTGAATTTTATTCCTTTTGATAATCTATCGAGCGAAATGCGTGTGACTGCAAAATTGAGATATAGACATAACGCGCAACCGGCAACAATAAATCCGTTGGAGGATGGAATGGTCAAAATTGTGTTTGATGAACCTCAGCGCGCGGCAAGTCCCGGTCAGGCTGCAGTGTTTTATGATGGAGAAATTGTTGTTGGTGGCGGAATTATAGTTTGATTTTTTGAAAAATATGTGTTATGATATAATTACAAACTTAATAACAAAGGGGATGGATTAATTGAAAAGCTTTAAAAAATTGTTTTCTGTTGTTCTCACGGTGGTATTGGTGTTTACTACTTTGTTTACTTGCAATGTTTCTGTAAATGCTCAAGAGGTTTATAGCGAAGGTTATTATAGTTACACCGTGTTAGAAGGTGAAGCTTATATTATCGAGTGTGATAAATCAATTAGCGGCGATATAACCATTCCCGCCACTTTGGGTGGTTATCCTGTTGTTGAAATCGGTGAATATGCTTTCTATGAATGTGTGAATCTTAAAAGCGTTGTTTTTGGTGATAATATTGTAAATATCGGTATTGAAGCTTTTGCGTTTTGCGAAAATCTTACTGATATTCACTTCTCAAAAAGCGTTGAAAATTTAGGGGATTTTGCTTTTTCTTACTGTATCAATCTTTCGAATATTGAAGTGGATGAAAATAATAAAAATTATTCATCGCTCGATGGTGTTTTATATAACAAAAACAAAAATGTGTTAATTCATTACCCTTTGGCAAAGGTGGATGAAACCTTTAATATGCCTAATAGTGTGGCACAGGTTTCATATTACGCGTTTATGCATTGTTTTTATCTTAAAAAGATAGAGGTTGGTGAGGATAATAGTCATTATTCCTCTATAGATGGTGTATTGTTTAACAAAGAAAAAACACAGCTTGTTTTATATCCTATCGGAAGAGAAAATGAATCCTATACAGTTCCTGCCGGGGTTACTGAAATTTCGGCTTTCAGCTTTATGAACGCTTATAATTTGTTAGATGTTGTGATCGGTGAGGATGTTGTAACTATTGCTGAGGGTGCTTTTGCTTATTGCAGTGCGTTGGAAAGTGTAACGATTCCTGATAGTGTTAAAAATATAGAAATAGGAGCTTTTTGCGAGAATAAAAAGCTTAATGAAATCAATTTTGGCAAAAATATTGAGTACATAGGTGAGCAGGCGTTTTTCGGTTGCACAAGCCTTACGCAGGTCGCAATACCAAACAGTGTTAAAAATATAGATTTATACGCTTTTAGTTCTTGCACAAATTTAAAAAATTTGAGTATACCAAGCAGTGTTGAATTTGTTGGTGAATATGCTTTTGAATATTGTGAAAATTTAGAAAATGTGTATTATTACGGAACAGAATCACAGTGGAATAATATTGAGTTTAGTATAAATGATGAACTGTTAAATGCCACAAGATATTTTGTTTTCGGCGATGTTAACGGTGATAATCTTATTAATTCTACTGATTTTGTTGCAATAAAAAAAGCAGTATTTTCAGGCTTTGAAAGTGAACTTAATATTGAAGGTTCACTCAAATTATTCGATGTGAATGATGATTATAATATTGATGTTTTGGATATGGTTGTTTTAAAAGAAATGTTATTAGCAAATTGAATTTGAAATTCAACTGCCGCACTGATTATAGTGCGGCTTTTTTATATAATTAAACACTTGACAAATTATATACTTCGTGAAATGATGCATTTCACGATAGGAGGTATATTAATGGATGTTCAGTTAAAGCGTGGTCTGTTGGATATTTGTGTGTTGGCGGCAATAAAAAATGAGGATTCTTACGGTTACAAAATTATCAAGGATATGAAGCCTTATATTGAACTTTCCGAATCAACACTTTACACTATTTTAAAACGGCTTGAAAATGTAAAAATGCTTACGGTTCGTACTGTCGAGCATGAAGGCAGACTTAGAAAATATTATCGAATAACCCCAATAGGTATAGAGCGTATTGAAAATTTCAGGGAAGAGTGGAATGAAATTTTATCAATATATCGATTTGTAACAAGGGATGATGAAAAGGTTGAACAAACAAGAGTTTCTCTTAATGCTTGAAAATGGTTTAAAATCCTTGCCGCAAGAAGATGTGAAGGAGCGTCTTGGTTTTTACAGTGAGATTATAGATGACCGAATGGAAGAAGGTAATTCAGAGCAAGAGGCTATTGCTTCAATAGGAGACTGGTGATGTAACGCTCGAAAAATGTGATGCAAATGAAATTTCTATTAAAACTGATACGGGAGACGTTGGGGGAAGTCTGCTTTCGGATAAGGTTTTTATTGCAGAAACCGATACGGGAAGTGTGAATGTGCCTAAAACAGCGACGGGTGGCAGATGCGAAATCTCTACAGATACAGGAGATATAAAAATTATCGTTGTCAGCCAATAAATAGTAGCTAAGGGTGCGAGAATTAATAATTTATTGAATACGGACATGGTCAAAGGAAAAAGTTGACATTTCAACTTCTTTGGTGTATAATGGTAGACGTTGAACTTTCAACTTCGCTAATTGTGCTAAAAAATCTAAAGGAGAATAATCGTAATGGTTGAGAGATTTGAAAGATTTTCTTTGGCTATTTCCGAAATATCTTATCATTGGCATAAGCTTTCTGCCGATGAAATGAAAAAGCACGGCTTAAAAAGTACGCATTCGGTATATTTACTTACTTTGTTTAAATATCCCGAAGGGTTGACCGCCCCACAGTTATGTGAGCTTTGCGGTAAGGATAAATCAGATGTTTCGCGAATGATGGCGATTTTAGAGGAAAAGGAATTTGTTAAAAAAGAAGGTATATATCAAAATCTGTATAAAGGCTCATTTAAGCTTACGGAATCCGGTATTGCTGTGGCAGAGGCTGTAAGGAAAAAAGCAACGATTGCGGTTGAATATGCAGGAAAGGATATGACCGAGGAAGAACGTATATTATTTTACACCTCACTTGAAAATATAGCTGATAATCTAAAAACATTAAGTAAAGAGGGTATTCCCGAATAAGAAATGTTTTTATATGTAAAAATATAGGCGACCAAGTATTTTTGTTGAAAATAGATATCATTAATATGGACTCTACTTTACGAAAATTTTTAGTATAACGAAATAGAATGACAGTAGAGTGTAAATACGTTATAAATGATGTATAATAGTTAAAAATCTTTGCGAAACATAAGGAGAAATTTATGAGTTTTAAAATTATTACCGATTCAGCTTGTGATATTAAGCCTTCTTTATTAAGTGAATGGGGCGTTGAATCTATAGAGATGACCTTCCGCTTTGATAACGAGGATAAGGATTATCTTAATAACGAAATGGAAGTTTCAGAATTTTATTGTCGAATGAAAAACGGCGATACCGCTAAAACTGCAGCCGTTAATCCTGACGCATTTGTAAGTGTATTTGAAAGTGTTTTAAGTCAGGGTAATGATATTTTGTATCTGGGATTTTCTTCAGGTCTTAGTACAACCTTTAATTCATCCAGAATAGCCGCCGAAGAACTTATGGAAAAATATCCTGACAGAAGGATTGTAAATGTTGACACCTTAGCAGCATCGGCAGGTCAGGGTCTTATAGTGTATTTGGCGTCCAAGAAACAGGCCGAGGGTGCAACCTTAGAAGAAGTAGCGGCTTTCATAGAAGATATAAAGCTCAATTTGTGTCATTGGTTTACTGTTGATGACCTTGTATATTTAAAGCGTGGCGGAAGAGTTAGTCCTACGGTTGCCTTCGTTGGAACCGTTTTGGGAATAAAGCCGGTTTTGCACGTTGATAACGAAGGAAAGCTTGTCAGCGTATCAAAGGCAAGAGGAAGAAAAGCTGCTTTGAATTCTCTTGTTGAGAAATATGGAGAATTTGCAAACGAGAAAAGCGGCGGTATTGTATTTATAAGTCATGCAAATTGTCTTGAAGAGGCTGAAGCTGTTAAGGCTCAGTTTGAGGCGAATTATAATGCTGATGTTAAATTAATTACCGATATAGGCGCTGTAATAGGTGCTCACGCAGGTCCCGGAACAATGGCAGTGTTCTTTATGGGTAAAGAAAGATAAACTGCATAAAATCCGCTTAAAACGGTGATTTAAAAGCAATTCCACTGATAGTAGAGTTCCTAAAAACGATTCTACTCAGTGGAATTTTTTAGTATAGTGTAAAAATAGTTAATAGAGTGCATTTTAAATATTAATATTATATAATAAATTTGTTAGCAGAATTTCTATATGCAGAAAGGAACATAATATGAAGTTTAAAATTGTTACGGATTCATCTTCCGATATGATAACTTTGAATGGAACAGATTTTGAATCTGCTCCGCTTAAGATAATAACCGATGAACGCGAATTTACAGATGACGCAAATCTTGATGTAAAGGAAATGGTTGATTTTTTAAGTACATACAAAGGCAAATCTTCTACCTCCTGTCCAAACCAGAACGATTGGCTCAATACCTTCGGTGATGCCGAGAGGATTTTCTGTATTACCATAACAGCAACTCTTTCCGGAAGTTATAATTCTGCTGTGCTTGCCAAACAAATGTATGAAGAAATGTATCCTGACAGAAAGGTTTATGTATGCAATTCTTTGTCAACGGGGCCAGAGATGGCGCTTATTATTGATAAGATAAACGAACTGATACAAGCCGGTACAGATTATGAGGATATTTGCAATTCGATTGAGGAATACTCAAAAACCACAGGTCTTTTGTTTGTGCTTCAATCAATGAGAAATCTTGCAAATAACGGACGTGTAAGTGGCATCGCTGCTAAAATGGCAGGAATTTTAGGTATTCGTGCGGTTGGTAAGGCAAGTGCAAAGGGAGACCTTGAGATGCTTGAAAAGTGCAGAGGTGAAAACAAAACCTTACTGTGTATAGTTGAAAATCTTAAAAAAGAAGGTCTTGTTGACGGTAAAGTTAAAATTGCCAATTGCATAAATGAAAAAACTGCCACTATGCTTAAAGAATTGATTTTGAACAATTTCCCGAATGCAAGTGTTGAAATTTATTCATGCAGAGGTCTTTGTTCCTTTTATGCAGAAAATGGCGGTTTGTTAATCGGATTTGAGAAGAATATCGCTAATTAAAATTTGACAATTTTTTAACCTAAAAATTATATCTTGACAAATTTTATTATTGTGATAAAATAGTTATTGCAAATTGAATATTTCCTTATCAAGAGTGGTGGAGGGAAACGGCCCTGTGAAGCCCGGCAACCTAAAGTTTCTTTAAGGTGCTAAATCCGTCGGTATTACCGAAAGATGAGGTTTTCTATAACCGCTTCTTTTGTGAGCGGTTTTTTTATTTTTCTAATTGGAGGAAGTTAAAATGGCAAAATTACTTTTCACATCTGAATCTGTAACCGAGGGTCATCCCGATAAGGTTAGTGACCGTGTTTCTGACGCGGTTTTAGATGCAATAATCGCACAGGACCCCACCGCTCGCGTGGCTTGTGAAACCTTCTGCACCACAGGTGTTGTAACGGTTATGGGTGAAATCACCACCACCGCTCAGGTAGATATTCCGCAGATTGTACGTGATACTGTTTGCGAAATTGGTTACAATAGCGCAGATGCAGGATTTGACGGTAACACCTGCGCAGTTATGACCGCTATTGATAAGCAATCACCTGATATTGCTCTCGGAGTAGATAATTCTATGGAATATAAAGACGGTGAGGATGATGCTTACAATCTTCACGGCGCAGGTGACCAGGGTATGATGTTCGGTTACGCTTGCAACGAAACAGAGGAACTTATGCCTCTTGCAATTTCAATTGCACATAAAATGGCTAAACGCTTAACTGATGTTCGTAAATCAGGTGAACTTTCATATCTTCGCCCCGACGGTAAAACACAGATTACTGTAGAGTATGAGGACGGTGTGCCCGTGAGAGTTGATGCAGTTGTTGTATCTTCTCAGCACAGTGCAGAAGTTTCTCTTGAAACTTTAAGAAATGATATTTTAGAAAAAGTTATCAAGCCCGAAATTCCCGAAAAACTCTTTGATGAAAATACAAAGATTTACATTAATCCCACAGGCAGATTTGTTGTTGGCGGTCCGCAGGGAGATACAGGTCTTACAGGCAGAAAGATTATAGTTGATACTTATGGCGGTTATGCTCGCCACGGCGGTGGTGCTTTTTCAGGTAAGGACCCAACAAAGGTTGATAGAAGTGCCGCTTATGCCAGCCGTTATGTGGCAAAAAACATTGTTGCCGCAGGTTTGGCTTCAAAGTGTGAAATTCAGTTGGCATATGCCATTGGTGTAGCAAACCCCGTTTCTGTAATGGTTGATACATTTGGAACTGGCATTGTGGCAGATGATAAGATTTCAGAAGCTGTTAAAAAGGTGTTTGATTTACGCCCTGCCGCTATTATAGATAACTTGAAACTTCGTAACCCCATTTATAAGCAAACCTCTGCTTACGGTCATATGGGAAGAACTGATATTGACCTTCCTTGGGAAAAGACCGACAAGGTGGAAGAACTTAAAAAGGCTTTATAAATTAAATTTTGGATTAGTTAAAGAAACATTATGAAATAATAAAAACGGAACGCAAGGCGTTCCGTTTTTATTATTTAAGGTTATTATTAATCGCGTGCTATCGCTCTGTCTCTGAAAAGAAGAGATATGCACCAAATACCTGCAAGGGCGATTACTGTGTAAACTATGCGGCTGATTATAGCGGTACTTCCGCCAAAAGCCCAAGCCACAAGGTCAAACTCGAAAAGTCCCACGAGTCCCCAGTTTAATGCGCCGATGATAACAAGTAATAAGCAAATTTTATCAAACATAATTTCAACTCCTTTGTTTGTTACTATTTTGTTCATTTGAGTCGTGATTATTCAAAAAACTTCAGAACAAATTATTTTTACGAAAAAAAGAATATTTCTAATCATTTTTCAACAAATTGTGGCAAAAAAATGCAAAATACACAATATATGAATAAATTTATTGATATAATTTACAAATATAAATTGACAAATACGTTTCCAAGGTTTATAATATATGTAAATATTTTATAATTGATTTTATTGTGCCTTTTGTGGCAACAATAACTATGTGTATTAGGAAATTTTAGATAAAGGTAGTTAAAAGTCTATATCATTTTTTGACAGGAGTTGCCTTATTTGGAAAAGTTTGTTATAAACGGTGGAAAGGCGTTACGCGGTGAAGTTCATATAAGCGGTGCTAAAAATGCAGCAGTTGCTATTCTTCCTGCTGTAATGTTGGCTGACAGTCCGTGTATTATAGAGAATCTTCCCGAAATATCAGATGTTACTTCGATTTTAAGAGTTATGAAGGAACTTGGTGCTGATATTCGTCTTATCAATAAAACAACAGTTGAAATTAATCCTAGAAATATTAACTCATTTGTTGTTACAAAAGAAATGGCAGAGGGAATGCGTGCTTCAAGTTATTTCTTGGGCGCATTGCTCGGCAGAATGAACAGAGCGCGTGTGGCACCTCCCGGAGGTTGCAATTTCGGTGTTCGCCCTATTGACCAGCACATTAAAGGTTTTGAGGCTTTGGGTGCTGAAATCAGTTTTGATAGCGGTATGGTTGACAGTAGAGCAATAACTCTCCGAGGAGCGTCAATTTACCTTGATGTTGTGTCTGTTGGTGCCACAATTAATATTATGTTGGCAGCAGTTAAGGCAAAAGGTCTTACTGTTATTGAAAACGCTGCTCGCGAACCGCATATTGTTGACCTTGCGAATTTTCTTAATTCTATGGGTGCAAACATTATGGGTGCGGGCACAGGTATGATTAAAATCCGCGGTGTTGAAACCTTACATGGGACAACTTATAGCATTATTCCTGATCAAATTGAAGCAGGCACTTATATGGCGGCCGCTGTTGGCACAGGTGGCGATGTTACCCTCACCAATGTCACCCCTAAGCATTTGGAATCTATTATTGCAAAACTTAGAGAGATTGGTGCTGAAATTACCGAATATGATGAGTCTGTAAGGGTAGTGATGAATCGCAGACCGAAAAAGTGTAATGTTAAAACCTTGCCTCATCCCGGTTTTCCAACAGATATGCAACCTCAGATCGCAACAGTTTTGGCTATTGCTGATGGTACAAGCATTGTTACCGAAGGTGTTTGGGATAGCAGATTCAGATATGTTGACCAATTAACACTTATGGGTGCCGATATTCAGGTTGATGGCAAAATGGCGGTTATCACAGGCGTGAAAGCTTTAAATTCAGCACCGGTTAAGGCGGTCGATTTAAGAGCCGGTGCGGCTATGATTATTGCAGGTCTTATGGCAGAGGGTATAACCGAGGTTGAAAATATTGTATATATTGACCGCGGTTATGAAAATGTTGTTGAAAAGTTTTCTGCCTTGGGAGCTGATATTAAACGTGTTCCCATTGTTGAGGGTAGAGTAGTATTAAAACAAGCGTAGTTAATTTAATAAATGATAGATTGTAGGGACAGGCGTCCCCGACTGTCCGTGGGCAACATCTGATTTTAACGGAAAGTTGGGGACGCTTGTCCGTTAAAGTTTATAAAAATATATTAGACGATATATCGAATTAACGGGAGAATAAAATGTCAAGAATATGTCCGCTTTTTAGCGGTTCTACGGGAAACAGTACATATATAGGCACTCAAAGTGGTGGGATATTGGTTGATGCGGGAGCATCTTTCAAGGGCTTATGTAACGCATTGGAGCGTGTAGGTGGAAGCTTTGATGAGATTAAAGCGGTTGCCGTAACTCACGAGCATACCGACCATGTAAAAGGTCTTAAAACATTTTTAAATAAAACGGGTGCATCGCTTGTTGCCTCAAAGGGTACACTTAATGCTTTAATGTCAGCAGAACTTATACCTGCCGGTACAGATGTTATTGAAATTGATGAAAATCTAATAGAACTTGGAGGAATTTTGATTAATCGATTTTCCACAAGTCACGACTGTGAGGGTTCAAGCGGATATAGTTTTATTTTGCCTGACACTAAGAAGATTACCGTTTGCACAGATTTGGGTGTTGTTACCGATGAAGTGAGAAATGCAATAAACAAAAGTGATGTTTTGCTTTTCGAATCTAATCACGATATTGATATGCTGAAAAGAGGACCTTATCCACCAACATTAAAGGTTAGAATTATGTCTGATAGGGGGCATATTTCAAATATTGCCTGTGCGGCTGAACTTAAAAGTTTTTTTGAAAGCGGTACAGAAAGATTTATTTTAGGTCACTTAAGCCAAAAGAATAATACACCAATTTTAGCGCGGGCAGCAGCCGAGGCTTCACTTATGGATTTGGGTGCTAAAAACGGCAAGGATTATCTGCTTTCGGTGGCGTCTCCAAAGGAAAATGGGGTGACAGTAATATGATTAAGATTACACTTATAACCCTTGGAAAATTGAAAGAAAAATATCTTCGTGATGCTGTTGAGGAATATAAAAAGCGTCTTTCAAGATATTGCAATCTTGAAATAGTTGAAATTGAGCCAGTAAAATTGCCTGAAAAGCCTTCGGATAATGAAATAAATCAGGCACTAGAAAAAGAAGCTGTAGAAATAAATAAGCGCATTTTGAAAGACTCTGCTGTTTTTTCGCTTTGCATTGAGGGGAAGGAACTTTCAAGCACAGAGTTTGCAGAAAAAATTGAAAATTTCGCAAATTCAGGAAAGGGAATTACTTTTATAAT